>DASXUT010000051.1 GCA_036504675.1 Bacillota bacterium
CCCCACTGGGGTCGGAGAACCGGCCATCAGTTCCGCGAATGGGCCCCAGGGCTCCGGTCAGCCCGGGACAACCCCCGCTCCGACCGACGGCCAGGGTCAGCAGCCCGGCGCCCCCGGCGAGGCCGGACAAGGCGGCCCAGAGCAGCTCATCCTCGGCAAGTTCCGAACCCCGGAAGAGGCCTACAAGGCCTACCAGAACATCGAGCCCCGCTTGACCCAAGTGACCCAGGAGAACGCGCGTCTCAGGGCCATGCTCCTCAGCCCTCACGCCCAGCCGGCCCAACCCGGAGCGCCCGCCCAGCCGAATATGCCGGCGGCGGTCGTCCAGCCTGGCCAGCCAAATCTCCTCGGCCTCACCGACGAGCAACTGGCTGCGGCGTGGGAGCAAAACCCCGGGGCCACTCTGGCCACGGTGATCAAGAACGCCGTCGGCAGCCTCATGGAGAGCCAGGTCAAGCCGCTCATTGACCCTCTCAGGACCGATTTGGGCCGGCAGGCCTGGAACGGCAAGGTCAACGAGATCATGGCCAACTCGCAGATGTTCCCGGGGTTCACCGAGCTGTTCCCCCAGATCGAACAAGTCATCAAGACGAACCCCTACCTGCTGCAATTGCCGGGCGGGCAGGGCCTCGAGAACGCCTACTACATGGCCCGCGGCATGGCCCTTCAAGGAGTGGCCGCCGCGGCCCAGCAAGCCGGAGCCGAGGCCGCCTACGCAGGCATAGCGGCAAAGGGGGCCGCCCAGGTCGAAGGCGGCAGTCCCAGACAACCAACGGTGCAGAAGAGCGCCGACGAGCAGTTCCTCGACAGGGTCTTCCAGACGGGAGCTTCGCCGGTGTTCCGCACCTAGCAAGAGGTGAGATTCCATGCCAGGTCTTGTACTGAGCACCACGCTCGACCGAGAGCGAAGAGACATCGACGTCTCTAGCCGAATCGCCCTTCTCGAGCCCGACGCCACCCCCTTGACCGTCGTGACCATGCGGGCCAGGAAAGAGGCCGCCAGGACCGCCGAGGTCGTCTGGTTCGACGACGCCATGGGGGCACGTTGGACCGCCATCAACAACGTCGCCGGCTACCTCGCTGGCGACACCGCCCTCGTCGTCGATGACGAGACGGTCTTCGAGGTCAACGACGTGATCAAGGTCACGCGGACAAACGAACTGTTGCGCGTGACGGCCGTCACGACCGCCACCCACACCATCACCGTGACCCGGGCCTTCGGCACGACTGCCGCTGCGGCCCTCATCGACAACGACTGGCTGCTGAACATCGGGAATGCCAACAAGGAAGCCTCGACCACCCCCAACCTCCGATCCGGCCAGCCCGTGAAAAAGACGAACTTCTGCCAGATCTTCCGCACCCCCTTCGGCGTCTCTGGGACCCAGGACGCGGAGAAGCTCAAGGTCGGCGAACCGGAGCGTGAGCGCCTCAGCAAGAAGTACGCCGTCCAGCACCGGGTCGACATTGAGAGCGCTCTCCTCTTCGGTGAGCCGAAGGAAACCGTCGGCACGGACGTTATCCGGTCGATGGGTGGCGTGTTCTACTACGTCACCTCGAACGTGTATGACGTCGGCGGACTCCTCACAGACAGGGTCCTTGAGACCAACATCGCCGAGATGGCTTTTGCCAAGGGATCGAAGCGCAAGCTGGCCCTCTGCTCCGCCTTGGTCCTGAGCGCGATCAACCGATTCGCGGTCGGCAGGCTCCAGACCGTCCCGCGCCAAGAGGTTTTCGGCCTGAAGCTCCAGGAGTACGTGACCGCCCACGGCACGCTCCTCCTCGCCAAGTCCGACCTCCTCGTTAACGGCTACGGCGGCCACATGGTTATCCTCGACGTCGTCGAGGCGGACAACATCAAGCTCCGGCCGCTCCGTGACTCGACCCTGAAGAAGAACGTCCAGGCCCCCGGGTACGACGGCTACACCGACGAGTACTTCTCGGAGGTGTCCAGCGAGATCCGGCTCGAGAAGACCCACACCATCGTCAAGGGCGCCACCGGCTAAGCCTGACGCCCAGGAGACTCAAGCGGGCCCGGTCCACCCGGGCCGGGCCCGCATCCTCTCGCAAGGAGTTGACCAAGCATGTCCCTCCTGACAGTCGACGCCCCCGGCGGCGGACCGGCGATGGTCGAAGGAGTCGGGTCCGATCTTCGGATTCTGACCGGCAAGTTCGACTTCGACAACAGCTACCCCACCGGCGGCGAGGCCATGGATCTCTCGAAGTACTTCAGCCAGGTCCTCGGAGTGACCTTCGAGACCAAGGCCGGGTACATCTTCGAGTACGACTACGCGGCCCGGAAGGTCAAGGCGTACCGGTTCGACTACCCCGGTGTCGCCGCCGGTCCAGCGGTCGAAGTCCCGAACCTGACCGACCTTTCCGCCCTTGTCGGCGTCCGCTTCATCGCCTGGGGGCGCCGATAGGACGCCCCCGACGGCCACAACGGAAGGAGGCAGACCATGCCTAAGTTCACCAAGCTGCCCAAGGACCCCGAGAAGCCTGCCAAGACGGTCTTCGCGAGTCGGCACGCGAACCTCGTGCTCGGCGGCGGCCCCCAGATCGTCGCGTTTCAGGCGGGCCGGTTCGAGACTGACGATCCCGCCGTCGTCGAGTGGCTGAAGAACCACCGCGGCTGCGGCACGGATTTCACCACGGACGAGAAGCCCCCGGTCATCGCGCCGGCAGCCCCAACGACCGAGCCGGACGATGGGAAGGACCCGGCCGATTCGGACGACCAGGAGGGCAAGGACAATGCCGGGGTTTAGCATCCTCCCCGCCGGCAACATCCAGACCGGCCAGGTGACCGGCAACGCCGGGGTGAAGGTGGCCCTCTCGTCCTACATGGTCAAAACCCGGTGCGTCACCGTCCGGGCCCTGTCGACCAACACACAGCCCGTCGTTGTCGGCCGGGCCGACGTGGCGGTCGGGACCGGCTACAAGATGGCCCCGACAGACCCGCCGGTCCGCATCCTCATCGACGACCTCGCGAAACTCAACATCATCCCTGCCGTCAACGGCGAAGGAGTCTCGTACCTCGCCGAACTTGACGTCTAAATCCCTGACCCGAGGCAGGTGACTCGCAGTGGCCACGACCGCCGACCTCATAACCCGTTTCCGCGTCCTCATGGGCGAGCCAACCATGCCCGTGGACGGCGTCTCCGACCAGCACATCTACCCCTGGTTCAACGAGGTCCTGGCCGACTGTCGGCGGGAGTGCCTCCTCGATGCGGCCCCGGTGGCCGAGCCCATCTCCGTCGTCACCGGGGAGGTCACCCTGCCGGTGGATTTCCAGGCTCCGCGCCACCTGGTGGTTGCGGCCAAGCGGCTCTCGAAGGGCTCCATCGAGTCCATCCTCGCCCAGGGCGCCGACCCGGCTGGCAAGGGGACACCGTCCTGTTACTACGTGCTGGCCGGGAAGGTCTACGCCTGGCCCATCCCGGAGGCGGCCATCGACTGCACCCTGTACTACTGGCGCAAGCCGACCCCGTTCTCGTGGGTCACTGGGGCCGTCGCCCCCGTCACCCCTGACGTGCCCGAGGAGGCCTCCGAGGCCCTCCTGTACGCCGCCCTAGCCCGCTACCGCCTGACCCAGGCCGAGGGCGACGCCGGCGCCGTCAAGGACGCCGACGACGCCTATAACCTCAAGAAGGCCGCCTTCGTCCGCTTCTTCCGGGAGCAGCGGCGGAGCACGGTCACCGTCATGCAGTCATGGGTCCAAAACGAGAGGCTGAGGCGAGAGTATGGCCGTTAGATCACTCCGCCCCCAGCGGGTACGGCGGGCCTTCCGGGACTTCTCGGCGGGCCTCAACACGGCGGTCGATCCCGTCCTCCTGAACGACAACGAGTCCTCGGAGTGCCAGTCGGTCCGCCTGGACCAGAAGGGCACGGTCGAGAAAATGCCCGGTATGACGGCCCAGAACGTAAGCCTCGGGCCCGGGCCCATCCTCGGCAAGCACTCCTTCTATCGCGCGGACGGCTACAAGTGCCTGCTCTACAAGCACGGGACGACGCTCTACAAGTACGACGCCGCTGGCGGGTGGAACCAGGTCGTCAAGGCGGGGCTCGGCGCCGGGGTCAGGATGCGGTTTTGCACCTACCGCGACAAGGTCTTCTGCGCCGAGTTGAACTTCCACCCTTTCACCTACACCGGGGCCGTCCTGGCCGACGTCGGCGGGACCCCCCCGCACAGTCCGCTCGTCCTGGACCACAAGAACCACGTCTTCATGGTCAACCCGGCGAATCCCAACGAACTGATCTTCTCGGAGCTCGACAACCCCGACTCCTGGCCGGTCCTGAATTCCCTCACGGTCCGGGGGAATGACGGCGACCGGATCACCGGCTACGTCTCCGAAAAGAGCCGCTTCCTCGCGTTCAAGGAGCGGACCAAGTGGCAAGTCCTCGGCGACTCGGTCTCGAACTTTGCCCTCGACGGTCCCCGCGGCCACACCGGCGCGGTCAGCCAGGAGGTCATCGCCGTCACCGACGACCTGGTCTACTACGTGTCGCGCGAGGGGCCGGCGGCCTGGGACCTGGCCCGGTCGGTGGAGATCGGGGTGAAGATCCCGGTCGAGCTGAAGCGGATCAACCAGGCGGCCATCGTCCAGGCCTCGGCCCACGTCTTCGACGGCAAGTACTACCTCTCGGTCCCGGTGGACGGGGCCACGTCGAACAACCTCTGCCTGATCTACGACACCCTCCGCATGGCCTGGGTCCCCCGGACGGGCTGGAGCTTCTCGACGATCCTCTCCTGGGCGCCCGCCGGCATCGACCTCCTCTACACGGGAGACTCGACGGCCGGCCTGATCTACGAACACAGCCCGACGGTCTGGAACGACAACGCGGTGGCCATCGACGGCCGGTGGGCCTCGAAGGCCTGGGACTTCGGGTTCGAGGAGCGGAAGACCCTCAAGTCCATCTACCTCTACCTAAAGCTCCAGGTGGACGCGACCAACGTCATCGTGGACGTGGACATCGACTACTCGGGTTGGCGGACCATCGCCACCCTCAACCTGACCAAGATCGTGAGCGTCTGGGACATCGCCCT
>DASXUT010000052.1 GCA_036504675.1 Bacillota bacterium
CGTCGGTGGGCCGGGCCGTCCCGTTCTGGCCGGCCGAGAGGACCATTGTCAGCCGCCCATCCTCCCAGCGAAGGTCGTGCACGAGCGGCCTCAAATCCATTTCTCTCTCGCCCTTGTCAGTCCTTCTGACGACGGGAACTGCCTCAGCTTCCTTGAAGAGGTCGATCGCCCGGCGGACGGCGGCCTCGTCGACCGGACCGGCCGGCCCGGACCCGGATGACCCCCCGCCCCCCGACGGCCGGGCCTCGTAGGTTGCCCCGGAGACCTCCGCCGCCGGGTTCGGCGCCTCGGCCGCGACCTCGCGGGCCCTGGTCGCCCGAAGGCCCTCGGACATGGCCGCGTTGACCCGCCGGACGAAGTCCTCAGGGGCCACCGGCTCGTTCAGGGTGACCTCGATGATCTCGGCCCGCCCGGTCAGACCCACGGCCAGGCTGGAGGCCAGAGACATCTTGGGGTGGGGATTGAAGCCCTGGGAAAACGTCACCGGAAGGTCGGCGCGGCGCATCGCCCGTTCCCAGGCCCGCATCGTGTCCAGGTGAGAGACGAAACGGACCCGGTCGCCCTTGATGAACTCAGCCCTGATTCGCACCCGCGCCCACACCGCCCTTTATCGTCAGGTCAGCGCCGAGGTTGGGGCAGGCTCCGCAGAGGGTGCAGCCCGCCGCCCGGCAGTCCGGGGTAGTCTCGCCGGCCATGGCCCGGCGGTGTTCGTCGATGAAGAACTCGCGGGTGACGCCGGAAGTCAGATGGTCCCAGGGAAGGACCTCGTCATAGGCCCGCGGCCGGTTGGCGTAGGAAGCCGGGTCGAGCCCGGCTTCCTGGAAGGCGGCCAGCCAGGCGTCGAACCGGAATTGGTCGGACCACGAGTCGAAGCGGCAGCCCAACCGGTGGGCCGCGAGGAGGACCCGACCCAGCCGCCGATCGCCGCGGGCGAAGACCCCCTCGATGAAGCTGACCCTGGCGTCGTGCCAGTTGAGGTCGGCCAGGCGGGGCGGCAGGTTCCGGCGCAGGAAATCCTGCTTGCGGCGAAGGGTTTCGAGGGTGTCCTGGGGTTCCCACTGGAACGGGGTGTGGGCCTTGGGCACGAAGGACGAGACGCTGACCGTCAACCGTAGGTTGCGCCGGTTGCCGCGGGGCCCCCGCTGTTCGCTGGTGGCTTCCTGGTAGACCCGGGCGATCTTGCGGGCCAGGTCGACGATGCCGGCCAGGTCGGCCTCAGTCTCGGTCGGCAGACCAATCATGAAGTAGAGCTTGAGGCCATTCCACCCGGCCGAGAAGGCGGCCCTGGCCGTCCGCATCAGGTCTTCCTCGGTGACACCCTTGTTGATGACATCCCTCAGCCGCTGGGTGCCGGCCTCGGGGGCGAAGGTCAAGCCGGTCTTGCGGACCTTCTGAACCTCCCGGGCCAGGTTCACGTCAAAGGCGTCGACCCGCAGGGAGGGCAGGGAGACGCCGACCCCGGCCGGCCCATGGTCCTCGATGAGGGCGTGGAGGGCCTCGCCGATGGCGCTGTAATCCGTGGTGCTCAATGAAGTCAATGATATCTCGTTGTATCCGGTCCTTCGGACAAGGTCTGCGGCCAGGGACTTAACCTTCCCGGCCGACCGTTCCCTGACCGGCCGGTAGATGGCTCCCGCCTGGCAGAAACGGCAACCCCGGGTGCACCCCCGGAAGACCTCGATCATGATCCGGTCGTGGACGATGTCCAGGAACGGCACGATCGGCCTGGTCGGGTAGTCCAGCTCATCGAGGTCTTTGACGACGCGCTTTTGGACGACCGTGGGGACGCCGGGACGGTTCGGAATGATGGCCTCGATCCGCCCGTCGGGCGCGTAGGTCACGTCGTAGAAAGCCGGCACGTAGACGCCGGGGATGGCCGCCGTCCGGGCCAGGAAGGCAAGGCGGTCGGCCGGGCGCCCCTCCCCCCGCCATTTCTTGTAAGCGTCGACGATTTCGTGGACGACCTCCTCGCCCTCACCGAGGACGATGAAATCGAAGAACCCCGCCACGGGTTCGGGGTTGAAGGCGCAGGGCCCTCCGGCGATGACGAAGGGGTCTTGCGGCCCCCGGTCGGCCGCCAGGAGTGGAATCCCGGCGAGGTCCAGAAGGTTCAGGATGTTGGAGAAGCTCATCTCGTACTGGAGGGTGACCCCGACGAGATCGAATTCCCGCACCGGCCGCCTTGATTCGAGGGCGAAGAGGGGCAGCCCGTGCCCCCTCATCACGGCCTCCATGTCCACCCAGGGCACGAAGACCCGTTCGGCGGCCGTATCCGGACGCCGGTTCAACTCGTGGTAGAGCAGGCGCAGTCCGAGGTGGGACATGCCGACCTCGTAGACGTCGGGGAAGGCCAAGGCGAAAAGAACCTCGACTGAGTCGTGGTCCTTCCGGACTTCGTTCCATTCCCCCCCCGTATAGCGGGCGGGCTTCTGGACCTGGCTGAGGAGATGTTCGAATTGGACCATATGAGCCTATTATAACCTATCAGCAGCCTCCCCTGCCATCAGGCGGCGGCGATAGCAGCGAGGCCAAGGTGGCATTGAACGCGTTGGCCTCCAGCGCCTCCAGAACCTGAGCCTCGGTGAGGACCCCGAGGCGCCCGAGAGTGACCGGGTCAAGGACGGCGACGACCTGAAAGGCGTGGGGTTCGAAGGACTTGAGGACCTCCTTGACCGTCCGGTCGCCCAGGGCGACCAGGAGGTTTCCGCGCAGGACGCCCCCCGACCGGAGCTCCACCCGGCGTCGAAAGAGCTGCGTGTAAGCTTGGTAGACCAGGGCGTCGCGCTCCAAGACGGCGGCGGCCAGGATGAAGAACCCCGCCGCCGCCAGTCCGGCCGTCGCCCGACCGAGGACCATGCCGGCCGGCCCGGCGACGATCAGCCCAGTCCCGATGACCGCCCCGGCCCGATGGAGGAGGGCCGTCGCCCGCCGGTAGCCGAGCCTCGGGGACAACAGGGCCCGGCCGAGCCGCCCACCGTCGAGGGGCAGGGCCGGGACCAGGTTGATGGCGATCATGGCCAGATTGAAACGCCAGAAGAAGGCGTACAGGGAGGGGTCGAGGAGGCCGCCGCGGTCGGCCAAGCCACCCAGGGCGATGAGGATGAGATTGCCAATGGGCCCTGAGGCGGCCAGAAGGCCCTCGGAGAAGGCATCGGCCGGTGGCGTGTCGTTTCGGGCCACCCCTCCGAAAGGCCAGAGGGTTATCCGTTCGATTTCGGCCCGGACCGCCTTGCCCGCGACGAGGTGACCGACCTCGTGGGTCAGGAGGGCGCCCAGGACGACCAGGGCCTCACGGGGATAGCCGGCCAGGGCAACCACCGCAAGCAGCCCGAGAAAGAGCGGGTGGGCGGCGATGGACGTCCCAAAGAGGGTGAAAAGGTGCATCCTCGGTCATCGGGGCCCGGCCCTAGCTACCTGGGCTGATGGGCAGCCACGGCGAGGGGTCGACGGCCTTTCCGTTGACCCTGACCTCGAAGTGCAGGCTCGGCCCGTCAGCGTCGCCGGTCTGGCCGACCTTCCCGATCACCTGGCCCGGCAGGACCTCCTGTCGCTCCTGGACGTTGGTCTCCGAACACTGGGCGTAGAGGGTCGTCAGCCCGCGCCCGTGGTCGACGACGACCACCCGGCCGTACCCGTCGTCCAGCCCCACCTTGGTCACCTGGCCGGCCAGGGCGGCGACGATGTCAGTCCCTGTCGGGGCGGCGATGTCCAGGCCCGAGTGCTGCTCGGTCTTACCGGCCGCGGCCCGGACCCCGAAGGTCGAAGTGACGGTGCCCTCCACCGGGAGGACCATCTGGTGGTCGGCCGGGGCCGGCTTCTCCAGATGCAGAAAGGAGCGGAGCCGTTCGAGCCACGGGTCCACCACCTCGGACAGGTTGCGCCCACCGATGGTCTGCATCGAGGGCAGCTTGGCCCAGGCGTTCTTGAAGTCGTAGTCGGTCCCGATAGTGTACCGCACGGCCTGCATGGCCACCCCTACCGGTCGGTACTTCTCGAGTGACTTTCCGACCAGGGCCAGGGCCAGAATGGCCAGGCAGATGAGGGTTTGACGGACCCACAACGGACCCGTGAGCCTGAGTCTCCAGTTCCAGTGCCAACCGCCTTCGGCCGTCCGCAACTCCCGGACCCGGGTCCGCATCCGGCGTCTCAGCCGCTGCCAGCGCATTAGGGTCGCCTCCAGTCGCCAAAAACGCGAGCCTGGACTATTCTCGACTATTTATATTGGCCCGTCCCTCACTTTAGACCCCGGGAGACGCTCGCTCGCCTGATTAGCTAACCTCAACGGCTTCTTTGGGGGAGCCGATGGCACAGGCAGATAACCTCTTTTCGGGGTGATTGGTCTGCGTCGAGCCCTGAAAGTAACCGCCGTCCTCGTCTTCACCATGACCTTCCTGCTTGCGGCGGCCCTGGGGGGCGCCGCCCTGGCCTTCCTCCAGCCCGGCCTATCCGGCCACGCCGCCGGGCTGCTGGCGGTGGCCACCGGGGCCCTGGATCGTCTGGCCAAGCCGGCGGCGGCGGAGAGCCACCAAACGAGCCTGGGTCCCGACGGCTACGAAATCGAAGCCATCCTCGGCGTCGACCAGTTGGTCGCCGGCCGGGTGACGGTCACCTACACCAACCAGAGCCAGACGGCTCTGGATCGTTTGGTTTTCCACCTCCCGCGGGGCCTTCAGACCATCGCCCTCGAGGAGGTCTCGGGGGCCGAGGCCGGTTCGCCGGAACGCGTCGGCCTGACCTTGACCGTCCCCCTCACCGGCCGACTGGGGCCGAGCGGGCAGGTCAAGGTGGTCCTTCGGTACTCGACCTTCCTGGCCCAGAGCCGCAAACGCCAGGGGATCTCCGGCGGGGGTGGCGTCTGGCTGGTCAACGACTGGTACCCGAGCCTCGACGTGTTTGACGGGGAACGGTGGCACAGCGGGCAGGGGGCCGCTTTCGGCGACTACTCCTTCCTGGCGGCCGCACCGTACAAGGTCCGCTTGACGACTCCCCCGGGCCTGGCCGTCTTCGGACCGTATGGGGATCGAGGGCTGCCGGTCGTGGGCGATGAAACCAGCCAGACCGTGACCCTCGAGACCGGCAAGGTCCGGGAGTGCGCCCTGGTCCTGACGATGAGCCACGAGACCATGGTCGAGATGGGCCGGACCGACCCGACCGTGGTCGCCCTCTACCTGCCCGGCCACGAGGCGGGGGCTCGGGCGGCCATCGGGGCGGCCAGGCGCTCGCTGGACCTGTATACTCGGCTCTTCGGACCCTACCCGGGGCGGTCGTTCCTGGTCGTCGAGGCCCCCATCACGGATTTCAAGGGAGTCGAGTTCCCCGGCTTCATCCTCCTCTCGACGGCCGAATTCGAGCGACCGGCCGAGGTGGAGGCGGTGGTCGCCCACGAGGTCGCCCACCAATGGTGGTACAACCTGGTCGGCAGCGACCAACTCGAGGAGCCGTGGGTCGACGAGGCTCTGGCCGGCTACTCGACGGTGCTCTACTACGAGAAGGAGTACGGCCCGGCCGCGGGTCAGTCCGTGCTGGCCGGTGGGGCCTTCGGGCTCTATCGCTCGCGGCGGAGCGCCTACCCACAGTCCTCCGTGGCCAAGCCCCTGTCCGCCTTCGCCACCGACGAGGAGTACAAGATGATGGCTTACGGGCGCGGGGGCCTGTTCATCGGGGCCCTCCGCCAGACCCTCGGCGACGAAGGCTTCTTCACCTTCCTGCGGAACCTGGCGACCAACTACGCCGGTGGGTACCTCAGCGAGGCGAGCCTGCGCCAGGAGGGCGAGGCCATCGCCGGTCGCAGCCTGAGCACCCTGTTCGACCAATGGCTTAGGGCGCCCGATGGCCGGTTCGACCCGTAAGCAAGGCGGATGCCAAGAGGCAGACAATCGGCCGGCCCACGGGGGCCGGCCTTATCTTCGCTGACCGCTTATGGATTGGCCGCGGGTGGACCGGCCTCTGGCAGAAGGGACCAAGCGCCCAGAATCAACTCGTCCGTCCCTGGCTAACCTTGCTCCAGCGGGCTTTTCGAAGGGAGCGCGAAGGGTGAGCGTAAACGATAAACGGCTGCTTCAAACCTTCCTGGACCTGGTCAAGATAAGCAGCCCCTCCCGACGGGAGGGGCGCTTGGCCGCCGAACTCAAATCCCGCCTAGAGGACCTCGGCCTGAAGGTGCGGGTTGACCAGGCCGGCAGCACTTTCGGCGGGGAGGCCGGCAATGTCTTCGGCCGGTGGCCGGCCGATGCCGACCGCGGCCAGGGCAGCGGCGGCCAGGGCGGCAGCAACGGTCATCAAGGCCCGAACGCCCGGCCGGCCCCTGGGCCGATCCTGCTCTGTGCGCACATGGATACGGTCCGCCCGACCGAAGGCCTGGAGCCGAGGGTCGAGGGGGGCATCGTCCGCAGCGACGGGCGGCACATCCTGGGGGCAGACGACAAGGGCGGGATCGCCGCCATCCTCGAGGGGCTGACCGCCATCCATCAGGCCAAGCTCCCCCACCCCGAGGTCCGCGTCCTCTTCACGGTGGGCGAGGAGGTCGGCCTCCTGGGGGCCAAGTCCGCCGCCGATGAGGCCGGCGAGGCCGGGTTCGCCTTCGTCTTGGACAGCGGCAGTCAGGTCGGGACGATCATCGTCGAAACCCCATCGACCTATGCCCTGAAGATCAAGGTGATCGGCCGGGCGGCCCACGCCGGGGTCGAGCCGGAAAAAGGGGTCAATGCCATCCACGTGGCCGCCAAGGCCGTGGCCGCTTTACCCACCGGGCGGATCGACCCGATCACGACGATCAACTTTGGGATCATCGAGGGCGGGACGGCGACCAATATCGTCCCCCCTGAGGCTACCGTGGAGTTGGAGGCCCGCAGCCGCGACCGGGCGGCCCTGGACGGGCTGATCGAGCGGGTCGAAGCGACCTTCCGTCGGGAAGCGAATTCGGCCGGGGCCCGCGTGAACATCGACAAGCGGCTCGACTTCGAGGGCTTCAAGCTCGATCCGGAGGACGCGGTCGTCGGGGTGGCGGGCGCCGCGGTCAGGAGGGTCGGCCTTCAGCCGGGGCTGGTGCCCCGGGGGGGTGGCAGCGACGCCAACGTCTTCAACGCCCACGGGCTGCCGGCGGTCAACCTGGGGGTTGGTCCGAGCGACGAGCACACCGACCAGGAAAGCCTGGCCGTGGATCAACTGGTCAAGGCGGCCGAGTTGGTGGTGGCCCTGATCGAGGTCAGCGCCGGGGGCCGCTAGGCGGGCGGCCGGTTCTCGCCGGGTCGACCTTCGCGGGGTCCGCCTTCGCCGGGTCCGCCTTCGCGGGGCTCCGCGTCCTTGGGCCACAGGCCGAAGAACCCGGCCAGGTCCAGTCCGGAGGAAGTCCGTGCGGCCGGGCTCGCCTCCCCAACCGCGCCGGCTGCCCGACCCGCCTCCCCGCGGGCGGCGGCTCGGCTCCTCGCCGGGGTGACGATCAGCCAGTAATAGCCGGTGACCCCGGCGACCACGGCCGCCCCGGAGACGAACCCGATCCTCTCCCCCGGCACGAAGTAGATGGCGAAGATGATGGCGGCCATGGAAATGATGGCCGCCCAAGTCGTATAGGGGTAGCCCGGCATCCGGTAGGCGATGGCCCGCGGGTTGGCGGCCGTCATCTTCGGTCGGAAGTACAGGTGGGTCAGGGCGATCATCAGCCAGGTGAACATCACCCCGAAGGAAGACATCGCCGTGATGTATAGGAAAGCCGTGCGCGGCGAGAGGTAGTAAATGAGGACGGCTCCATAGAGCGTGACGGTGCTGAGGACGACCGCGTTGGACGGGACCCGCCGCCGGTTGAGGACGGCCAGGATGGCCGGGGCCTCGCCCTCCTCGGCCATGTTGAAGAGGATCCTGGAGGCCGTGTAGAGCCCGGAGTTCATGCTCGAGAGGGCGGCCGTGATGACGACGAAGTTCATCACGTTGGCCGCGCCCGGGATGCCCAGAAGTTCGTAGACGGTGACGAAGGGACTCCCCCGCAGTCCGACCTCGTTCCACGGGATGACTCCGACGAGGATGGCGATGGAGCCGATGTAGAGGATGAGCGTTCGGAGGACCAACCCATCCAGGGCGCGGGGCACGTCGCGCTTCGGGTTAGTCGACTCGCCGGCGGCCACGCCGATGATCTCCGTGCCGCCGTAGGCGAACATGACCATGACCATGGCCAGGAGCAGCCCGGGAACTCCCCGCGGAAGGAAACCGCCGCGGCCGATATAGTTGACCGCCCCGACCCGCGCTCCCGGAAAGACGCCGAGGATGAAGGCCCCGCCGAGGCCGATGAAGGCGACGATGGCGACCACCTTGACCATCGAGAACCAGAACTCGAACTCCCCGAAGGACCCCACCGACCGCAGGTTGACAAGGGTCATGGCCATGGCGAAGACCAGGCCGAAGACCCAGCTGTAGTTATGGGGGACCCAGAAGTCCATGTAGGTAGTAGCGGCGACGATCTCCGCCGACATGATGGCCACCCATGACAGCCAGTAGACCCAGCCGGTGAGGAAGCCGGCGAAGGGGTGCAGATAGCGTCCGGCATAGTGGCGGAAGGACCCCGGGGAAGGTTCGGCCACGGACATCTCGGCCAGGGCCATCATCACCAGGAGCATGATCACTCCGCCCAGGGCGTAGGAGATTATCACCGCCGGCCCGGCCAGACTGACGGCGGTGGCGCTGCCGAGGAACATGCCCACGCCGATGACCCCGCCGATCGAGATCATCCCGAGTTGCCTGGAGTTGAGCCCCTTCTTCAGACCAGCCACCCGACCGCCTCCTGAAAGCCGCGGCCCTCTGGCGTGGCCGCCTCAGGTGGTTAGGCTGCGTCCCCGACGGGGGGCCTATGCGGATCGGCGGCAGGGGAAGGCGCGGCGAACAGAGAACATACACGGCGGCGTCACAATCCGTTACCGGGAGGTGAGTGACGAATGGCCGTCTGGAAATGCAAGAAGTGCGGACACGAGAAGGAAGGCCGCTGCAAGCCGAAGAGCTGCCCACAGTGCTCAGGGAAGGACACCTTCACCAAGAAGGAAGAGAAATGAACCAGGCGCGCGACGCAAGGCCGGGCCATCCAAGGACCCGGCCTTGCACCGTCCGTGGGCCTGATTCAGCTGAGCTAAGCACACCACGGCCGGGTCCCTCGTCACTCAACCGGTCCACTCCGACAGCAGCCGTAGGAACGGCACAGCCTGAACTCCCGGGCCGTGCGCCGCGGGACCTGACCCTCGACGAGATGGCCTCCCTTCTTGGGACCACCCACGAGGTCGTCTGCCGGCTCTTGTATCGGCTGGCCCGGCTCGGGGGCCAGGAAGGTTCCCGGTCGGAAGGGCGAAATTGACAACAGTCAATGAACATCGTGCCGCCGCGTACTATGATGAGTCGGGGCGCCGAGGAGGTGGCGGCTACTACCCCGGTGACACCTTCCTGGGCAAGAAGCACGAGAAGGAGATCAAAGCCGGGCAGTGGCCGCTGTACTACTTCTCCGATAAGGCGGCCCGGATCACTTACGACGGCCGGCGTTTCTCCGCCAAGCCCGGGTATGAGAACCACCCCGTGACCATGGTCACCTGGTTCGGGGCCAGGACCTACGCCGACTTCCATGGCTGGCGTCTGCCGACCGAGGCGGAATGGGAGAAGGCGGCCAGAGGGACCGATGGGCGACCGTACCCGTGGGGCGAGGGTATCAGCCCGGCCAACGCCAACTACTACCACAGCCGTGACCCCTTCGAGGCGCCGGGAAGGGTCGGCGACACGACCCCGGTCGGCTTCTACGACGGAAGGACTTACGGGGACTTCAAGACCGCCGACTCCCGCAGTCCCTACGGGCTCTATGACATGGCCGGCAACGTCGACGAGTGGACGGCCGACGTCTACGCCTGGACCCACCTCCGCTACCTGCGCGGCGGACACAAGGGAGACCACCCTCCGGACCTACGGGTGTGGGCCAGAAGCAGCGCCGTCCCCGACTTTGGTGGTCCCAGCATCGGGTTCCGTTGCGTCCGCAGTGTCCCCCAGAATTGAAGGGAGGGTCCTGAGATGACGTCCCTCGACCGGCTGATCCTCTTACTTACCGGGTTGCTCGCCCTGTACCTGGCCGTTCACTTCCTCCAGCGCCGTCAATCGCCCGCCGACCGCCGTTTCCCCCTCTACTACTTCGTCGCCTTCGCCGTTCTGCTGGTGGCCGGCCTATTGCTGATCTTCCTCGGCTACGGAGTACTGGCCAACCCCCTCGTGGTCATCGTCGCCGCCTTCATCCCGCTGGCTCTGTCGGCGGGGCTGGTGGCTCAACTCTACCCCAAGTATGAGCCGGCCTACCTGATCTTCGCCATCGTCGGCCTGGCGGCCATCGCTGTCACCCGTTTCGTCGGCCCCTCCGGCCTGGCCACGGCGGTCCTGGCCGTCGTCCACGGGGTGGCCGGCCTGACCATCTTCTTCGCCCCGCTGGCCACCTGCCTGGCCGGCCAGCGCCCCTGGAGCTTTGCCCTGGTCACCGTCGGCGGAACGCTGATCGGCATCGGCGGCCTGGCCCTGGCCTTCCTCAAGGCCGGTAAGCCAATCCTGCCCGCCACCTTCATCTTCGCCATCCTGGCTCCCCTGCTGCTGCTGATGACCGGCAGCTTTGCCTGGGGGCTCATCAAAGGCGGGCGCTCGTAGAGCCTGGCTTCGGCCCTTCCCACCAGTTAGCCGCCCTGGTTTGCGTACCGGGGGGCTCTTCTTTTCGGCCTGAAGCCGGAGCTTGCCGAGGTCTCGCCGGCGACTACTGGAGGAAAGGCCCCGCGGCCCGTCGAATGGGGCCAGCGGGGTTTTAAGGCACCTTCAGACTCATTCGGGAATCGGTCTTGCCGGCCAACCAGCTAGGACGGGAAGGGGTCAACTTGCCAACGTCCGCAGCGGTCCCGAACCGATGCAGCGAATGCCCGATCGCCACGGGGACCAACCATGCCGACCTGGCCCTGCCCCGGGCCCTCCAAACCGAGCTCGACGAGTTCAGCGCGTTGGAGCATTTCCCGGCCGGCGCGTCCATCGTCCGCCAGGGGGATGAGGTGCGTGGATGGCACATCGTCCGCGAGGGATGGCCAGGGTGGTCATCGTCGATGAAGGTGGAAATGAGCAGACCGTCCGATTCGCCTATCCGGGGCAACTCATCGGCGGCTGCGCCCACGGCCGAGCCCAGACCTACTGCTACTCGGCCGAGGCGGTCATCGGTCTGCTCATCGCCGATCTGGCCAACGCCTACCGGCGACTCCACGACCTCGCCACGGCCACGGCCCACGAGCGGCTGCCCCAGGTCCTGATGGAAATCACCGACGCCCACAACCGCGGCGGGCGCGGGATCCAGGCCCGAGAGGGGCCACGACCGGGGTCGTACTGTATCGTCCTGCCCCGCCAGCAGCTGGCCGACATGCTCGGGGTGACCAAGGAGACCGCGGTCAGGCCCTGACGGCCCTGAAAAAGCGCGGTCTGGTCCATACCCAGGGGAAGACGATCTTCGTTCCCGACGTCGAAGCCCTCCGCCGATCGAGCGGGGAATCCGCCCGAGCCGTGAGGCGATGATCGGCGGACCGCCGGTTGACTTTGGTCAATGAACCGGGGTCCCTTCATGGACTATGCTCAAATCGAGGGACGAGAGGAGGCGCCGGCGGCATGCTCGAAAATGTGGCCGAAAGGACGGCCGGGCCGGTCGGACCGGCGGCTGACGTCATGGGCAAGGTCAAGGCTCTGGCCGAGGCGGCGAAGTTGAAGTCGGTCGTCCTCCTGACCTTCGTCGGCTTTGCGGGGGGCGTCTACGCGGCCGCCGGCGACCTCCGCAACCCGGCTCTGTGGCTGGGCACTCTGGCCGTGGCCATCGGCAGCATGGGGACCAACGGCATCACCGGCTTCATCGACCGGCGGATGGACGCCATCATGGCTCGGACGAAGAGCCGGCCGGTCCCCGAAGGGCGGCTGACCCCTCGTGAATCGCTGATCTTCGGCCTGGTGATGGTGGCGGTCAGCCTCCTGCCGGCCCTCGCCACGGGCCACCCCTGGAGCCTCTTCTGGCTGCTCTTCGGGATCCTTGACACGACCCTGATCTACAACGGCTGGTCCAAGCCCAGGACCCCGTGGAATGTCGTCCTGGGCTCACCGGCGGGCGGAGCGACGATTATGGTCGTCACCTCGGCGGTCACCGGCCAGGCTCTCGGCCTGGTCCCGTTCACCCTGGCGGCTCTGGTCGTCGCCTGGACCCCCGTCCACATCTGGAGCCTGGCCATCCTCCACGTAGATGACTACCGCGCGGCCGACGTGCCGATGCTTCCCGTGGTCTATGGGGTCGACCGCGCGGCCCGCTGCGCCGCCGCCTCGAGCCTGTTCTTGTGCGGTTTTGGCCTGGTCCTGCCGATCATCGCCCGGTTCAATCCGGCCGGGCTGGTCATCAGCCTGATCCTGCCGATCCCGGTGGTCGTCTACAGCCTGATCGTCGGTCACCAACCGGACCCCCGCAAGGCTTATGCCCTGTTCAAGCTGTCCAGTCCGTACCTGGCGGCGGTCTTCCTGTTGCTGATCTGGCAGGCCTTGCTCCGCTAGACCTGGGGACCTGGGACCGGAAAGACCATCGGACCGGTAGAACATGGGCCGAGAGAGCCCAAAAGCCCTTCCCGCATAGGCGCGGAAGGGCTTTGTCGTGTCTCCATGGCTTGATCCGGCGGGCCTGGGCCCAGACTCAGAACAGGATCTTCTGCCGCCGCATCCCGACGTTGAGGAGCAGCCCGATGGCCGCGGCGTTGGCCAGGAGCGAGCTCCCCCCGGCACTCATGAAGGGTAGGGGGATGCCGGTCACCGGCATGATCCCGGCGACCATCCCCACGTTGACCAGGACGTGGAAGGTGAGCATCGTGACCACTCCGGCGGCCAGAAGCGTGCCCAAAGTGTCCTTGGCGTGAGCCATGATCTGGATGCCGCGGAAGATGATGAAGGCATAGACAACCAGCAGGCCGATGGCCCCGAGAAAACCGAGTTCCTCGCTGACGACGGCGAAGATGAAGTCGGTGTGCTGCTCGGGAAGGAAGTTGAGCTGGTTCTGGGTCCCGGCGAAAAGCCCCTTCCCGAAGAGGCCCCCGGATCCAACGGCGATCTTCGACTGGATGATGTGGTACCCAGACCCGAGCGGGTCGATGCTCGGGTCGATGAAGACCACCAGCCGCTTCATCTGGTAATCCCTGAGGAAGTTGCGGATAATCGGCAGGTCGATGGTATAACGGAAGTGCAGGAAGAGAATGGCCGCCACGACCAGCAGCCCCGCCCCGGCGATGGTCGCCAGCTGACGGGCTCTGGCGCCGGCCATGTACAGCATCCCGAAGAGGATGGCCACGAAGACCAGGGAGGTGCCCAAGTCCGGTTGGCGCAGGACGAGGACGACCGGGATGGCGGCATAGATGAAGGGGCCGATCAGGTCCTGCGGTCGCCCCAGGCGCCCTTCACGCCGCCTGAGGAAGCCCGCCAGGGTGATGATGATCAGGACCTTGCCGATCTCGGATGGCTGTAGCCGGAAGAAACCGATGTCGATCCAGCGCTGCCCGCCCAGCGCCGAGCGGCCGACGAAGGCGACCACGAGCAGACCGGCCAGGTTCAGTCCGTACAAGACGTTGGCCAGGCGGCCGAAGAAGCCGTAGTCGAAGAACTGGATCATGAGGATGGCTACCAGACCGAGGGCGGCGAAGAGAATCTGTCGCTTGACGTAGTACAGCGGATCGGCCGAGACATCGCCGGACCGAGTGGCGCTGCCGATGATCAGGATGCCGAAGATCATCAGCATGATCACCGCCATCAGCAGAGGATAGTCCAGGTTGCGCCAGAGCCGGCGTTCGAACATGGGGAACGGCGCCTGCCTTCTTATGTCGACCTACAACCCAGCTATTATTCTCTTTTCTTGTCTCCTTTACCTCCCGGCAAAAGTAGTTGTGGCGCCGATTTTCGGTGCTTCGACTTGGCCGGCGGCGCGGCGCCATCCACCTTCGGTTGGACCGTAATCGACTTGGCGAAGCTTTCAAAGGGTTTGGCCGAGTCGATCCCCGGCCTGATCAGGGTATCAATGGGCTTACTCGAGCTGATGATCGCTCTGGTCAGGCTGTCGAGCGGCTTGGTCACAAGGCTGGAAGGTTTCGGAAGGAGGCCCGCCGGCTTTGGACCGCCGTTGGCCTTGGGGGCTTCCCAGGCCGGCGTGGGAACACCCCCGAAGGTCCCCAGAGACTTGGGCGGAGTCGCGTTCTTGCTGGCCATCCGGGGGGTCTTGGTGGTCTGCGTCGGCGGCGCCGGACTGACCTTGGCCTGAGGCGGCTTGAAGGGGTCCGGACCGTGAGTCGACCTGGCCGCGGGAGCCGGGGCCAGGGTCGTCGCCGCCACCTCGGAATCGGCTGAGGCCACGATGACCGCCTTTGCGGGCTCGGCCGGGGGCATCCCCTTGACCGGCCCATTGGAAACGGGCTGCCTGGATGGATCACTCTGGTCGGAGGGCGGACCCATGGCCTTGTTCGTGTTGAGGGCCATGGGCTGGGGCGGGTTGGCTGAGATGGTGCCATTCCCGGCCTTTCCTGGGGCAACTGGCGCGCTCGGCGCCGCGGCTGCGGTGACCGCCGAGGGCGCGGGCGGCCCCCCAACCACCTCGGCCGCCGTCGTCAGAACCACCGCCGGCTTGGGCGAAGCCTGTTCGATGATCACCTTGGTAGGTGCCGGGTGGTCCGACGGAGGAGGCGGCGCGACGCCCTTCGGCGCCGTGGGGGCCGCGGGCTCGGCCGCCTGGATTGGCCCGGGCTCGCCGCTCACCTTCGCATCGGTCGCCTTCTTGGCCAGGCGAACCGCCCGGTCGCCCCAGCACTCGGCCCGGTCGTGAGCCAGGACCCAGCGCAGCCGGTCGACGGCCATCTGGCCGGCTGTCTTGGTCTCGGCCTTCCGGCGGGCGCGGAGGAATTCAAACATGTCGGAGCCCTCCCGTCCCGCAGTTTATCGCCCGCCGATGAACCGTCTGATGGCGCCCACGAAACCGGTTCCGGTCTCCAGGCTCATCATCGGCACGGTTTCCCCGCACAACCTTCGGGCCATGTTCCGATAGGCTTCGGCGGCCCGTGAGGTCCGGCTGGTGATGACCGGGTCGCCTCGGTTGCCCGACGTGATGGCGGCCTCGTCCTCGGGGACCACCCCGAGGAGATCGACGGCCAGGATGTCGGTGATGTCGTCGATGTCCATCATGTCTCCGTGGCGAACCATCGTCGGCCTGACCCGGTTGACCACCAGATAGGGGTGTTTGAAGCCGGCGGCTTCGAGCAGGCCGATGACCCGGTCGGCGTCGCGGACGGCGGCGATCTCCGGGGTGGTCACGACAATGGCCTGCTGGGCGCCGGCCATGGCGTTCCGGAAACCTTGTTCAATCCCCGCCGGCGAGTCGATGATCACCATGTCGAAGTCCCGGCGGAGTTCGCCGCAGAGCTTCCGCATCTGGTCCGGGCTGATCGCGCTCTTGTCCTTGGTCTGCGAGGCCGGCAGAAGCTGGAGCCCCTCGAACCGCTTGTCCTTGATGAGGGCTTGCTTCACTCGGCAAAAACCCTCGGCGACGTCGGCAATGTCGTACACGATCCGGTTCTCGAGCCCCAGAGCCAAGTCGAGGTTGCGCAGACCGATGTCCCCGTCCAACAGGGCGACCTTTTTGCCGAGCATCGCCAAGCCGGCACCCAGATTGGCCGTGGTCGTGGTCTTCCCGACCCCGCCCTTGCCCGATGTCACCACGATGACGTCTCCCAAGGTCCCAACCTCCTATTCCCCAAGTCCGTGATAGGGTTCAATGACCACGACCCCGTTTCTCACCTTGGCCAGTTCCGGGGTCTCAGGGGCACCGGCCTCTCCGTCGGGGGCCCGGGCGATGTGATTCCCGATTCGCAGTTGCGTCGGCCGAAGGCGGAAGGCAGCCACGACCGCCAGATCGTTCCCACCGGCCCCGGCGTGAGCGATCCCTCTGAGCACGCCCAGGACGATGATGTCGCCGCCGGCGATGACCTCTCCGCCGGGGTTGACGTCGCCGATGATGGTGACGTGGCCAGGGTAGTGGATGACCTGGCCCGAGCGAAGAGTCCGCCGCATGACCATCGCCTCGTCATCTGGCGGGGGCGCCCCGGCCTCCGCGGGCGCGGGCGGTAGGTCGGCCGCCTTCTCCCCGGCCAGTCGGGGCCTCGCCCGGCCGGACTGGATGGTGAAAAGGGGACCCGGCCCGGCGGGAAAGGCGTCGTCAAAGCGCTCCCCGGGCCTCGTCGGGGGCTCACTCTTGGCCGGGGTTTCGACCCTGGGGGTGGCGATGGCTTTCGCGGGCCCGTCCGACCTCGTCGAGACATCAACCTTGGGCGGGGCTTCGGGCTTCGGCTCGATCGGCGGCTTCGGCACCGTCGGCGGCAAGACTGGCGGTGCGCTCGGTTCAGTCCGAACCGTCACCACCGTGGTCGCGGCGACCTCGGCCGCCGCCGAAGGCCTGGGCGTCGCCTTGAACGGGCCGGTTGCGCTGGTCAGCGCGCTCGGCACCAGCTCGCTGACGGGCTCTTGGGCCTGAGGCGGTCGCTTGTACAGGATCTCTTCGCTCTGACCGTGGATGATGTGGATCACCCCGGTCACCGGGTCGAGGATCTTCTTGATCCTCTTGAGTTGATCCGAGTCCAAGAGGCGCCGGCCGAAGTCCAGGTTGAGGCGCTCGCCGTCGCCGACCCCCTCGGCGGTGATGAGCCGCTCCAGCCGCGAACGGACCTTGCTGAAGGATTCCCGCTCGTCGATGGTCACCAGGCTCCCGCCCTTTTGGCTCTCCACCGTGATCCCGTCGCGTTTCATCCGTACGGCCCCTTCCCTGATTTCCCGGGAGGTTCGTCCGTCCAAAGACCCGGCTCCCCTCGCTCCCGGCCAGTCATCACCCTTTCAACTCGGCCTTTGATTCGGGAAACCAGCTTCCAACTCCTTCCAAGAACTATGCTGAATGATGTAGCTTGGGACCGTTTCGTTCTTTCCATAAGGACAAGAAGGGACAAGCCCAATGGCTTGTCCCTAGCATTTACGGAGCCCTTCTTAGCGGGTTGACCGGAACTACCTTCGACCAAGGCCGAAAGCCAAGGCTGGGCCGGATTCCTCTCCGCGGCCTGCCCTGAGCCGGCGATGCTTGCTGTAGCAGCGATTACCCGAAGCGGAGGCTAAGGCGTCGTGACCGAGCCGGTTGGCTGCGGTGCGGTTTGACTTGGCGTTTGCTGCTCGTTCGACGGCTGGTCGGCTGGAGTCGAATCAGTGGGCGGCGTGGTCACAGGATTCGGGGCCTGATCCGCGGCCGGGGCGGTTGGGTTCACGGATGTGTCAACCTCCGGCTTGGCGAGGTGGAAGTACTGGTCGAAGACCGCCTTGACGACCGGGCCGGCCGAACTTGAGCCGTGGCCGGCATTCTCGACGACTACGGCGACGGCGATCTCCGGGTCATCATAGGGAGCGAAGGCGACGTACCAACCATGCGTCTCCACGCCGCGATTCTCCGCCGAACCGGTCTTGCCGCCGGTCTTGATCGGGTAGTTGGCGAACAGCCAAGCGGCAGTGCCCTCCGGCCCCATGTTCGCGCCGAGCATTCCCTGGCGGACGGTGGCCCACGTCTCCGGAGAGGCCTCGACCCGCCCGACCTCTTGGGGCTTGTTGTCGACGACGATCTTGCCGTCCTGTTGGATCACTTGCTTGACGATGTAAGGCTGGTAACGGATCCCCCCGTTGGCCACGATGGCGACGTACGAGGCCATCTGGATCGGGGTGAAGGCGTGGAAACCCTGTCCGATGGCCGAGCTATCCTGGTCGGCCAGATACCAACGCTTGTCGGTCAAGTCCTTGACCGAGTCGGGGCCGGCCACGCTCCCGGCCGCTTCGCCGGGAAGATCGATCCCCGTCTTCTGGCCGAGGCCGAACTTGACCGCCCAATCGTGTAAGAGATATTGCCCCTTCTGGTAGAGTCGGGTCCCCATCTCGTAGAAAAAGATGTTGCAGGAGACCTCGAAGGCCCGGTACATGTTGACCAGCCCGTGGCCCTGCGGCACCCAGCACTTCTGTCTGGTCAGGGAATAGACGCCGGGGTCGAACACGGTGTCCTGGGGGGTGACCACCTTCTCCTCGAGGGCGGCGACGGCGGTGACCATCTTGAAGGTCGATCCCGGTGGGTAGAGGCCGGAGATGGCGAAGTCATTCAGGGCGCGCTTCTTCAGGATATCGGCGTACTGCTGGGTGCTGATACCCGAGGCGAAGAGGTTCGGGTCGAAAGCCGGCCGGCTGGCCAGGGCCAGGACCTCACCGGTCTTGACGTTGAGGACCACCGCCGCGCCTACTCCCGTCTGAGTCTTGCCCTGTTTCTGCAGGTTGTCGATGGACGCGTCGAGGGCCTTCTCAGTCACCTTCTGGAGTTCGGAGTCGATGGTCAGGATGACGTTGTCGCCCGGCGCCGGGTCGATCTGTCCGAGGGTGGCCACCGGCCGCCCGCGAACGTCGACCTCGACCAGCCGGCCGCCGTCAACGCCCCGGAGGTACCGGTCAAGGGTCTTCTCCAGACCAGACTGGCCGACGATGTCGCCGGGTTGGTAGAACTTGTCCTTGTCCGCCGCCAGTTGCTCGGCGTTGATCTCGCCGACATACCCCAGGATATGCGCCGCCGACGTGCCCTCCAGGTAGTCCCGGATCGGCTGGACGTCGACGATAACTCCGGGCAGCTCGCTCTTGAGCTCTTCAAGCCGGGTGTGTTCCTCGGGGCTGAGATTGGTCTTCAGGCGGACCGGTTCGAAGGGCCGGCCGGCCTGGGCGGCCATCTCCTTCCTGATGTCGGCGACGCTCATCCCGATGATGCCGGACAGGCGGCTCAAGACCTCGTCGGAAGTGGCCGCGGGGGAGGGGGTGATCGAAACGGTGAAGGCCGGCCGGCTGGTCACCATGACCGTGCCGTAACGGTCATAGAAAAGCCCGCGCGGGGCGGCGATCGGCAGCCGTCGGATGCGGTTGCCCTCGGCCAACCGTTCGTACTGGCGTCCTTGGACCAGTTGCATGTAGGCCAGGCGGCTGCCCAGCACAACGAAGACGATCAGGACGACCAGGGTGAATAGGTTAACCCGCCGCTCGAGCTCGCGGGAGATCATGGCGGATCCTCCAGTGTGGTGACCGGCGAACTGACGGTGGCCCTCAGAGCTTGGTGGCCATGCCGCTTTCCGTCTCTTTCTTCAGCCGGCGCAGGGGCCGGTAGACGATGGGGGCGATGATGGCGTTGTAAACGGCGGCCGGAAGGATGACGTTGGTGAAGGTCTTCCCCAGGGAGGGGTTGGCCCCAAAGGCCTTGAGGAGCAATCCCAGGATGGTCTCACCGACCAGGGTGGCCGCGAAGCTGGTGGCCATCGGGACCAGGAAGGGCTCCCGGTAGACCCGGGTCTCGACCAGCCCGGCCAGGAACCCGGCCAGCATGCGGGTGAGGCCGAAAAGGCCGATGTAATGGCCGATGAAGAGGTCCTCCAGGAGGCCGCCGAAGAGCCCGGCCACGGCCCCGTAGTTCGGACCGTAGAGCAGGCCGCCGAGAATGGCGACGACCAGGATGAGGTCGGGCTTGACCCAGTGGACGGCGACGAAGGGAACGACCGTCAACTGCAGAAGGAAGGCGCCGATCAGGGCCGCGGGGAAGGCCCACCAGCGGGAGACCCTCATGGCTGCGACCCCGGGACCGGCCCCACGACCCCGGCGTCCTGGATGACCAAGACCTCGTCGAGGTGGCTGAAATCGGCGTTCGGCTTGACGTCGGCGAACTTGACCAGTCCGAACTCCCCTTGCTCGACCCGGGTGACCCGTCCGAGGGGCAACCCGCTCGGGAAAACCCCGCCTAACCCGGACGAGATGATGTCGTCGCCGACCTCGACCCGGGCGTCCCGGGAGAAGAACTTGATCTGGAGCTTGCCGGCCGCGCCGGCCGCGCCCAGGAGCACGCCGGCGTCCCTGGTCCGCTGGACCAGGCCGCCGACCCCGCTCTCCGGGTCGAGGAGGAGGAGGACAGTCGAGGTGGTGTCGGTGACCTTGACCAGTTTGCCGACAAGACCGCCGGGGGTCATCACCGGCATGTCCTTGTCCAAGCCGGACGAGCGGCCTTTGTCGATGACCACCTGGGAGAACCAGCTGTCGGGGTTGCGAGCGATGACCCGGGCGGCCACGGTCTTCATCGGACTGGCCGCCTTGAATTCGAGGAGGGCCCTCAGGCGTTCGTTCTCAACGGCCAACTCATAAAGGCGAGTCTGGAGGACCTCATAGTTGCCCAGGTCCGTCTTCAGCCGCCGGTTCTCGGCCCTGGTCGAACGCAGCTCGCCCAGGCCGAGGATCCAGCTTCTGACGCCGGTGGCCAGCCCATAGCCCCACCGTTCGACGGGGGCCATCACCTCGGCGGCCCGTTGTTCAAAGTAGGTGAGGTGGTCCCGTTCCCGGCTGGTGACGTTCATCAGCGCAACCAGGACGATGACCACCCCGACGGCCGCGATGAATCTGGCGTTACGGCGAAAGAAGCGGGCCAAGACGATCAATCCCCCGATGGTCCCTGGGTCAGCTGGCCTTCCTCGTGGTGATCAGGATCCGCCGGAGGGTTTCAATCTCTTCCAGGACTTTCCCTGCTCCGCGGACGACCCCTAGGAGGGGTTCGTCGGAAACGTGGACCGGCATGCCGGTCTCCTTGGAGACCAAGGTGTCGATGCCCTTGAGGAGGGACCCGCCGCCGGTCATGTAGATGCCCCGGTCCATGATGTCCGAGGCCAGCTCGGGCGGGGTCCGCTCGAGGGTCACCTTGATCGCCTCGACGATCGAATCGATCGGCTCCTGGAGGGCCTTCTGGACCTCGTCAGACGAGATCTTGAGCGTCCGCGGCAGGCCGGTGACCAGGTCGCGTCCACGGACCTCGGTCTCTTCCTTCTGAGCGCCGGGGTAAGCCGAGGCGATGCGGATCTTGACCTCTTCGGCGGTGCGCTCCCCGACAAGGAGGTTATAGTTGCGCTTGATGTAGTTGACGATGGCTTCGTCCATCTCGTCGCCGGCCACCCGGATCGACCGGCTGGTGACGATCCCGCCGAGGGAGATGATGGCCACCTCGGTGGTCCCGCCGCCGATGTCGACGATCATGTTCCCGGTTGGCTCGTGAACCGGCAGCCCGGCCCCGATGGCCGCGGCCATCGGTTCCTCGATGAGATGGGCCTCGCGGGCCCCGGCCTGGAGGGTGGCGTCGGTGACCGCCCTGGCCTCGACCTCGGTAACCCCGGACGGCACGGCGATGACGACTCGCGGCCGAACCAGCATCCGCCCCTGTTGAGCCTTGTTGATGAAGTAGCGGAGCATGGTCTGGGTGACGTCGAAGTCGGCGATGACCCCGTCCTTCATCGGCCGAATGGCGACGATGTTCCCGGGCGTCCGGCCGATCATCTTCTTGGCCTCGTCACCGACCGCCAGGACCTGCCTGGTCTCGCTGTGGAGGGCCACCACCGACGGCTCCTGCATGACGACCCCCTTGCCCCTCACGTAGACGAGGGTATTGGCGGTGCCCAAGTCGATCCCCATGTCGCGAGAAAAGTAGTTGTAGATGAATCCAAACATCTCTCTGACCGCCTCTCACCTGGCAACCCAGGTAGGTTGTCCCACCGGGGCCGGGGCGGGAGCGCCGTGCCCGGGCGGTGGCCGTTTTGCTTATCTAAAGCAGAGATTTCTCCCGAAAACTGACGTACCTATTGTCACCGACGACGATGTGATCAAGCACTTCGATCCCCAGGAGCCTCCCGGCTTCGCAGAGCCGCTTGGTGACGTCGATGTCTTCGCGGCTGGGAGCGGGGTCGCCGCTCGGATGATTGTGGGCCAGGATGACCGCGGCGGCGTTGCGCCTGATCGGGCCCTTGAAGATGTCCCTCGGGTGGACCACCGAGGACGACAAACCCCCGACGGAGACCAGCTCCACCCCCAAGACATGGTGCTTGGTATTGAGCAGGACCACCAGGAAATGCTCCTGCTCCTGATAACGGAGGCGTTCGGCGACGACGGCTTCGGCGTCCTTGGGCGACCGGATGGCCGCCCGCGATCCTTGGCCGGCGGTCAGCCGTCTCCCGAGTTCCAGGGCCGCCTTGACCTGAACCGCCTTGACCTGGCCGATCCCGCCGACGGCGGCCAGTTCCTCGATCCTGGCATTGACCAGGTACCGCAGTCCCTCCGGATCGAGGGAGAGGACCCGCCTGGCCACGTCGACGGCCGTCTCCGAACGGGTGCCGGTCCGGATGACGATGGCCAGGAGTTCGGCCTCGCTCAGGGCGTCGGGGCCCTGAGCCAGGAAACGCTCCACGGGCCGCTCGGCCGCCGGGAGCTCGCGCAGGGTCATCGGGCTCATATACCCACCTCCCCAGGGTTCTCGCCCTAGAGAGGCTTGGCGCCCTAGAGCCACGGGTCCTCGTCAGTCGCGGACACCGCGGGTCCCACGTGAGTCCATCGCCGGGCTTGTCCTCAGAGCAGGTGAACGCCGAACTCGCTTAGCATCCGGTCCAGCCGGACCAGGGGCAAACCAACGACGTTAAAGTAGCAGCCCTCGATTCGTTCCACCAGGAGGCTGCCCAGCCCTTGGATGGCGTAGGCGCCGGCCTTGTCGTCGGGCTCGCCCGAAGCGGCGTACCGTTCGATTTCACCCGCACTCAGGGAGCGGATCCAGACGGCCGTCTCTTCGTGGCCGACGACTTCACGGCCGCCGGCCGCATCGACGACGGCCACCCCGGTGATCACTTGGTGTCGCCGACCGGCCAGGAGGCCGAGCATCATCCGGGCTTCCTTACGGTCCATGGGCTTCCCGAGGATGGCCGAGCCGACGACGACGATGGTGTCGGCCCCGATGACCAGCCCCGCCCGGCGGGACGCGGCCACCGCCCTGGCCTTGGTCAGGGCCAGGGCCCTCGCCTGTTGGACAGGCGTGCCCTCAATGAGCTTCTCGTCGACCTCGCTGGCGACGACCTCGAAGGGGATGCCGATCTGCTCCAGGAGCGTCCGACGTCGCGGCGAGGTGGAAGCCAGGATCAGCTGAATGTCCATCGGTGTAGCGCTCGTGGCCTGATTAGAAGCGACTCCAGGCGAACAGCCCGAGGAGCAGCCCGACCAGACCGACCAGATTGAGGTGCAGGGTCAGGCCGAAGGTCAAGGTGAAGAACTCGGCCGCCAGCTTGAATGGCGGCTCGATCCCGGCACTGAGGGATCTCGCCAGCACCGGGACGACCCCACCGGCCAGGGTGCCGATCAGGTTCCCCAGCCAGCCCCCGACCAGGAGCAGGACTACCAGTAGGAACAAGCTTTTACCGCGACGCGTCGCTGATTACCTCCTTAGGCCGGAGGCCTCTTGTTTCTATCTTCTGCCAAACCTGGAATCCTTATGCAGCCCCGACTTGGAGCCCGACATTGGCATGGCCCTCCGTCCGGTTGCCTCACTGACTTGTTCCCGTCACTTGTTGCCGTCCCAGGCCAGGGCGGCGAGGAACCCTTCGACGGCGGCCATGTAAGCGGAGACCGAGTGGTTATAGTCCCCCGTGGTCCCCGACGTAACGAAGGCGGAAATGGCTTCAAGGCTCGCCTTGGCCAGCTTCGCGGCGTCCGAGGCGCGGCCGCCGAGGGAGGTCAGGTCGGCCGGGGCGGCCGCCTGGCCGAGTTCTTGCGCGGCCTGGTCGATCTTATTCCGCCACGGGTCTGACTTGGTCTTCAACCCCGGTCGGTCGATCTTCTTGAGCTGGTAGGCGTCGAACCATCCAGCCTCGGCGGTCACGAGGCCGCCGATCTCAGTCAGGGCCGACTTGACCCGGTCGAGGTAGACGGCATCCGAGCCGCGCCAGGTCTTCGGTGTGGCGGCGATGGACAGGGAGGTCATGAAGCCGCCCAGGCCGGCTTGCTTCAACGACGCCCCGTAGGTTGTACCGACGGACTTGTCCGACCACGCGCCAACCCTGACCTTGTAGGTCGGGGGCGAGGAGGGCAGGCAGATGACGTAGGCCGGGTGTCCTTTGCCCTGAAGCCTGGACGCTTCGGCCTGGGCCGAGCGATCCTTGTCGAGGGCCGCCGCCTGGAACGAATAGAGGGTCAGGGCCGGGGGCGAAAAGGTGATCGCTCCCGGCGCGGCGGTTGACACCGATGCGCCGCCGGTCGAGGTGCCGCCGCCGGCACCACTCTTCTGGCTATTATCCGAGCCCTTGGCGGGCGCCTGGACGACGGCCGGATTCCTCGTGGTGATCGCGGTGAAGAGCCGCCAGCCCAGGTAGAACCCGGAGAGCCCGGCGATCACCGTCAAGACGGCGATGACCGAGAAGAGCCGGTACTTCCGCCGGGACTTTCGCGAGACCCGGGATCGCACGGACAACACCTCCGCCTGAGGCCGCAGACAGCAGGAATAGACGGGCGGCGAGGTGATGTTCGTAGCTCATTACGCCGCACCTTCGGTCAATTCCTCTTAGAAAACCCTGGTTTATTGCGGTATCGTTGGCAATAAGGTCCTACCCGGCCGAGACCCCGACCCCTCGTTGGGTGGCCAGCGTCTTGCCATCGGTGCCGATGAAGCGGATCGACATCCGCCCCAGCCCTTCCGGCAGCTGCGACCGTTCGATGAGCCCGACGGCCCGCGGGTAGGTGATGACCGCGGCGGTCATCACCCCCGGCGCCGGATCCTCGAAGTCGACTTTGACGACCAGGGCCCCGCGGTCCAGGGCCACTCCGGCAATGGCGACCCCGAAGCCGGCCGACGGGCAGGCCCCGCGGTGGGCGACGACCACGGCATCCCGCTGGAAGTCGATGACTGGCGAGTAGTCTTGCAGTCTGTAGGCTTCAATGAAGGACGGCTCGTCCAAAAAGAGAGCGTAGAAAGGGTGCCGGGGCTCGGTGTGACCGTGACACACGGTCCAATGGTAGGGGCGGATGTCCACACCATCACCTTCGTTCCCGTTCCTGGGTATTACCCTACACCCGGGGCAATTCCTTCATCCCCTCTAAATCTAGTCGGCGTCCCACCTCCGTAGACCAAGGGCAGTCTGACGTCGCTTCTTGGGTCTTGCCGGCCGGGGAGCCAGGGGACGCGGGGCCAACGAGAAGGGTGCTCCTGATGATAAGAATCGGCCTCCTGAGCGCGGTAGTGTCCGTACCCGGCCGGGTGGAGGCGAAATCCGAAGTCGTGGTCTTCGAAGCCCCAGCCGCGAAAATCTTCGTCGAAAAGGCCCACGTCCTTGAAGACGAACGCGGGCACGGATTCGGCTCACGGGCGCTCCTCTTGCTGCCGCCGGAGGACCTGCTACCTGGGGACCTCCACGACGGTGCTCCAGGAATCCGGCTTGGTCCCGTAGCCGCGGGCGATCTCCAGGGTCGCCCCGGCCGGGTCGGCGGGTCCGGCAGCGACCAGGGTGTAGACCCCACTCTTCCCGTCTTCGTTCAGGAGGTAGGACCGGACTTCGACCGGCACCACCTGACCGTCCGCGGTCAGCAACGCGAGGCCGTCCAGCTTGATCCCGCCACCCTTGACAACCCCCGTGATGACGTTCTTGCCGTCCTCGGCGGTGAGGCGGTCAATCTGGAAGGTGAAGCCCTCCGAGCCGGCCCTGGACCCTTCCCGCAAGGGCAGCTTCCAGCCGAGCTGGTACCCGCCGGAGAAGCCCTCGAAGCGGATGTTGATCTCACCGGCTTTGGTCGGCTCAAAGGCGGCCGTGCCGGTCATCTTGACCAACCCACCGGCCGGACCGCCACCCCCGCCGCCACCCCCGCCCAGCCTGGCCAGAGGTCGCCCGTCGGCCAGGAGGGACCAATCGGGCATCTTCAGTTCGGGCCCGTCACTGGCCAGCACAAAGTCATAGTGGAGGACCGTCCGGCTGGGCGCGAAGACCAGCTTATCAAGGTGGATGGGGACTCCCTCGGCGGACGTGAAGGTCTGATCGACCGTCACTTCCCGGGTCATCCGATCGCTCACCCGCTGCACCGGGAAGCTGACCTGCCAGTCGCCGGAGAGAGACGCGGTCTGGAGGGCCATCCTGATCCGGAGATGGCCGACGTAGAACGGTAGCGGGTCGGTCTGAAGGAGGATGTGCTGTTCACCCGCCTTGGCGTCAAAGTCCACCGACGAACTGCCGCGCCGATACTCCCGGCCGAAGCTGTCGGTGAGGACGAGCTCCCAGCGGTGGCCGGCCTTGGCCAGGTCCGCCCAGAGCGACTCCATCCGGGGAATGGGCCCCTTCAGGCGGCCGATGACCGCCGTCTGGGTGCTGTCCGCGTAGGCCCCGACGACGGTGAAAGTCAGGCCGTCGACGGTCACCGAGCGATCCAGTTCGTCCACCAGCCCGGCCTGATAGGCCACGGCCAGACCGCGTTCAATGGCCACCGCCGAGAAGAGGTCCCCCACCCCCGGTACCTGAGCCAGAACGCGCGCCGGGTAAGGCGAGAAGAACGGTGAACCCAGGAGCACGGCCGCCAGGGCCGCGGCGGCCAGGCGGAAGGCCGGCCGGCGGCCGAAGACCACCCGACGGCCGAACGCCACCCGGTCGTCGACCGGCGCCCGCCGGACGGGCCGGCTCAGGATTTCACCGACCGACCTCGGCGGGGCGGCCGAGACCCCCCGGGGGCTCAGGTACCCGGACAACCGGTCCGACAGGCCCTGCCACCTGGCCAACTCGCCCCGGCAGCGCGGGCACCCCGCCAGGTGGTCTTCCAGCTCACCCCACTCGGCCCGGGGCATCGCCCCGTGCACGTAGTCCAGCAGAGCGTCGACTGCGATGTGAGGGCTCACGACTCTTCCTCCTCCCGCAACATCAAGCGAAGCCGCTTCAGGGCTTCATAGAGACGGCTCTTGGCCGTCGGCACCGGGACCTCGAGGACCTCGGCCAGTTCGGCGAGGGGTAGACCCAGCCAATAGCGGAGGAAGACGACCGTCCGCTGATCACCGCTGAGTTGCCGAAGGGCGTCACGCAAGGCCGCCTGCTCCGCGTCGGGCTCCGGCAGAGCGACCTGAGCCAGATCCCCCACGGGCGACCAGGGCCGCCGCCTCCGGAGACCCTGCTTGCATTCGTTCAGCAGAATGCGGGTCACCCAGGTCGAGAAGTAATCCGGCTCGCGCAACGCGGACACGCCCCGAAAGGCCTTCAGAACAGTGTTCTGCCAGGCATCCTCGGCATCGGCCGGGTTGCCCATGATGGCCAGGGCGGTCCGATACAGGCGGTTTTCGAGCGGGGCGATCAGGGCGGCGAAGGCCTCCCGGTCGCCCCGCCGGGCGTGGCTGACGAGACTGGCATCCAAGGAAAGCACCTCTTCGATGATGAGACCGAACCTATCGGGCCGGACTTATGGGCCGGATTCGCCTGACTCGCTTATTAGATGCCGGACCCGGCCAGAAAGATGGCCTACCCCAGAAAAAAGACGCCCGTATCCCCACGGGGGGACGGGCGTCTTCTCCGACGTTCAGCGACCGGCAATTTGTTCGCGCCTCTCCTTCAACCTGATCAGCTTGTCGGCCAGTTCCTGGCGACGGACCCGTTCCTTGTCGATGACCTCGGCCGGGGCTTTGGCCAAGAAGCCCTGGTTGGCCAGGCGCCCATCGATCTTGGTCAGCTCCGACCCGGTGGCCTGGATCTCCTTGTCGACCCTGGCCACCTCGCGGTCGACGTCGATTAGGCCCCGGAGGGGGACGAAGATCTCGGCCCCGCCGGCGATGGCCGAGAGGGCCTGCGGCGGCCGTTCGTCGAGGGTCGAAGCCACCTCGAGCTGAGCCACCCCGGCCAGCTTGACGATGTGCCCAAGGCCCGTCTTGACGGCCTCGCGGCTCTCGATGTTGGTCGGATGGATGATCACGTCGGCCTTCTTCCCCGGCGGTAAGTTGATCTCGGCCCGGATGTTGCGGATGGCCTTGATGACCTCCATCACCGCCCCCAGCCGGCCCTCAGCCTGGTCATCGACGAGGCCCGGGTCGGCCACCGGCCATTCGGCGACCATGATGCTCGGACCGCGGCTCGGCAGGTGCTGCCAGATCTCCTCGGTGATGAAGGGGATGAACGGGTGGAGGAGGCGGAGGGTCCGATCGAGGACCCAGGCCAGGACGCGCTGGGCGGTCCGGCGGGTATCGGTGCCGGCCGCCGCCAGACGACCCTTGATCAGTTCGATGTACCAGTCGCAGAGCTCATCCCAGACGAAGTCGTAAAGGACCCTGGCCGCCTCGCCTAGCTCGAAGGCCTCGAGGAAACGGTCGGCTTCGGCCGAGGCCCGGTTGAAACGGGAGATGATCCAGCGGTCCTCGAGCTCGAGGCCCTCTCGCGGGAGATCCAGGCCGTCACGGTCGGGGTCGAAATCACCCAGGTTCATCAAGGCGAAACGGGACGCGTTCCAGATCTTGTTGGCGAAGTTCCGGCTGGACTCGACCCGCTCCCAATAGAAGCGCATGTCGTTGCCCGGCGTGTTGCCGGTCAGGACGGTGAACCGCAGGGCATCGGCACCGTACTCCTTGATGACCTCCAGCGGGTCGATCCCGTTGCCCAGCGACTTGGCCATCTTCCGGCCTTCAGAGTCACGCACCAGGCCGGTGATGAGGACGTGGTCGAAGGGCTTTCCCCCCATGAACTCCAGGCCCGAAAAGATCATCCGGGCGACCCAGAAGAAGATGATGTCGTAGGCCGTGACCAGGACATTGGTCGGGTAGAAGTACTTGAGCTCCGGGGTCTGGTCGGGCCAGCCGAGGGTGGAGAAGGGCCAGAGGGCCGAGGAGAACCAGGTGTCGAGGACGTCCTCTTCCTGCACCAGTTGGCCGGCGTCGGCCCCGCAATGGGCGCACTCCGTCGGGTCCTCGCGGGCAACGGTGATCCGGCCGCACTTCTGGCAGTGCCAGGCGGGGATCCGGTGCCCCCACCAGAGCTGGCGGGAGATGCACCAGTCCCGGATGTTCTCCATCCAGTTGAGGTAGATCCGGGCGAACCGCTCGGGGACGAACTGAACCTCGCCCCGGCGGACGGCCTCCATGGCCGGCTCGGCCAGAGGCTTCATTTTGACGAACCACTGGGTCGAGATGAGCGGCTCGATGATCGTGGCGCAGCGCGAGCAGTGGCCGACCGAGTGGGTGTATGGTTCGATCTTCAAGAGCTGGCCCTCGGCCCGCAGCTGCTCGACCAGGGCCTGGCGGCAGGCCAGCCGGTCCTGTCCGGCGTAGACCGGGCCGGCCTCGGCGGTCATCTTCCCGTCCTCGTCGATGACCGTGATCGCCGGCAGGTTGTGCCGTTGGGCCATCTCGAAGTCGTTGGGATCGTGGGCCGGGGTCACCTTGACCGCGCCGGTCCCGAAGGACGGGTCGACATAGTCGTCGGCGATAATCGGCAGGCGGCGCCCGAGGACCGGCAGGATGACCGTCTTCCCGACGAGCTTCTGATACCGCTCGTCCTTGGGGTTGACCGCCACGGCCGTGTCGCCCAGCATCGTCTCAGGCCGGGTGGTCGCCACCGTCACGTAGCCCTCGCCCCCCTCCAGGGGGTAGTTGAGGTGCCACAGGCTGGAGGTCTCTTCGGAGTGCTCGACCTCGATGTCGGAGATGGCCGTGTGGCAGTCGGGACACCAGTTGACGATGTACTTGCCCTTGTAGATGAGGCCCTTCTCATAGAGCCGGACGAAGACCTCGCGCACCGCCCGAGAGAGGCCCTCGTCGAGGGTGAACCGCAGGCGCGACCAGTCGCACGAGGCCCCCAGCTTGTATAGCTGCTTGAGGATGGTGCTGTTGTACTTCTCCTTCCACTCCCAGACCTTGGCCACGAAGCCTTCACGGCCCAGGTCATGCCGGGATATCCCCTGCTTGGCCAGCTCTTCCTCGACCTTGACCTGGGTCGCGATGCCGGCGTGGTCGCTGCCGGGCTGCCAGAGGGTTTCCAAGCCGCGCATCCGGTGCCAGCGGATGAGGACATCCTGGATGGTGTTGTTGAGGGCGTGCCCCATGTGGAGCGAACCGGTGATGTTCGGGGGCGGGATGACGATGCAGTATGGTTCCTTCTTCGGGTCGACCTCAGCCCGGAAGAAGCCCCCCTCGAGCCAGTACTGGTACCAGCGATCCTCGACCGACTTCGGGTCGTAGACCGAAGGGATCGGGGCGGTTGCGGCCGTCGTGGCCGGTTCCTTGCAGTCGCCCATGGGTAGTGACCTCCAATCCAACTAGAAACCAAAAAGCTCCTTTCGTCCAAAAGGACGAAAGGAGCCGACTCGCCGTCGCTCTCTCCGCGGTACCACCTCAGTTCCCCGGTCGTCCGCCGGCCATAGACGGCCGACTCGCACCGGGACCCTCTTGCTTAACGGGTTTAGCCCGTCCGAACCTATGCGGGACGCCCATGGGGCGCCTCCTTCAGTCCGGAAGCTCCGGGGCGACGTTCGGCGGTCCTTGCCTGGGAGGCCTTGCAGCCGAAGGGCTTCCCTCTCTGTCGGGCGGAACCGGCCTACTCTTCCCCATCTTCGCCTTTGGTCATATGATCGATTCTATTGGCTCAATCTTACACGGCCCGATAGGGGCTGTCAAGGCGGATGCCGGCCTTTTGTCGGAGGCCGACCTCGGCCCGTTGTAGGCTCATCAGGAGCAGGTCGTCGTGCCGCTCCAACTGCCGCTCGGTCAGCTTCAGGAGCCCCTCCTTGCGGAAGCCGCACTTCTGATAGCATCTGATCGCCCGCACGTTGCCGCGGTAGACCCGTAGATAGATGTGGGCCAGGTTGAGCCGGTAGAAGGCGAAGTCGGTGAAGACCCTGATGGCGTCGGCCCCGAACCCCTGGCCCCAACACTTCTTGTCGCCGATGCAAATCGACAGCTCGGCCCGCCCGCCACGCCAATCGATGTGTTCCAACTCGATGGAGCCGATCAGCCGTCCATCGTGCCGTTCAATGGCCATCACCCGGTGCCCGCGGCTGGCCGCCAGCGTATTGAACCAAGTCACGCAAGTATCCCGGGAGATGAACTTCTTTCCCAGGTACTGGATGATCTCACTGTCGTCGTCCCAATCCATCATCGGGCCGAGGTCGGATTCACGGATGGGCCTAAGGTTGACTTTGTGCCCGCGGAGCACGCTAGAGAGAACCTCCCACACTAGTCGACCGGTCAATGGCGCGCCCTGCCGTGAAAGCAAACAAGCGGCTGGGCCGGTCATTCCTGGGGTCAGATTCGGTGCTGACGCGGGCGACTCCTCTAGGAAAATGGCGCCAACGCAGGCCTGATGGCGTTTTGCGGCGGTGCCCGCGCCCACCGGCGGGCATTCTAAGCGAGAGGTGAATCACTCATTGACCGCCGAACGACACTCGACTTCGTCCTTCCGACCGGCGTCCGTGATCCTGGCCGCCGCCGCGGCCGTGGCTCTGGCCATCGCCCCGGTCGGCGGCATGAGCAGGTTGGCCGTCCGGCGCCAGTCGCCCGGCTTTCCGGCCGGGACGCGGGTAATGGTCCTGGCGCCGCACGCCGACGACGAGTCCCTGGCCACCGGCCAGTTGATCGCCGCCGCCCGACGGGATGGACTGCCGGTGAGCGTCGTCTTCCTGACCAATGGCGACGGCTTCACCCGGGCGGCCGAGGAGACCTTGGCCGACTCCGGCGGGCTCCCGGATCCGTCGGAATACCTCGAGCTCGCCCAGACGAGGCAGGTCGAAGCGAGGGCGGCGGCGGCCGCCCTCGGCGTTCCCGACGGCAACCTCTTCTTCCTCGGCTACCCGGACCGCGGCCTGAAAGAGATGCTCGTCGAGCACTGGTCGGCCGCGGCTCCCTACCGGTCACCGTATACCGGGAGGTCGACGTCGCCCTACCCCGACTCGCACCACCAGGCCGCCCCTTACGCCGGGGAGACCCTCCTCGAGGACCTCGAGGAACTGATGGCAACCTTCCACCCGACCCTCCTGGCCATCCCCCATCCGGATGACCTGCACAGCGACCACTGGGCGACTTCGGTCTTTGGTCGGTTAGCCGTCCTTCGCCTGGTCGCCCAGGGGCGGCTGACCTCGCCCGGCCCGCGCCTGCTGGACTACGTCGTCCACGCCGGTCCGTGGCCCTGGCCGCCATGGCCCGCCCCCTACCTTCCGCTGACCGCCCCCCAATCGCTGGCGACCAGCGGGACGGTCTGGGAATTCCGACCGGGCGACCGCCTTTCGCGGCACCAGAAAGAGCTGGCCATCGCCAGCTACCGCACGCAACTGAAGGTCTCTCGCGGCTACCTCGGGGCCTTCGACCGGGCCAACGAACTGATCGGCGAGGTCTCCCCGTCGGCCATCAGTTCGGACGGCCGGCCGATCCAAGTAGCCAACCCCTGGACCGGGGCGGCCGTCGGACGGCGGGCCGGGACGGCCGACTGGAGCCGGGCCACCCTGACCTGGGACGGTAAGGGGTTGGGCGTCCGGCTGCAACTGACGTCGCGGCCGCGCCGGGGTAGCGTTTACCGGATCTACCTGTACTCCCCGCTCGGTACGGCGCGCGGCGCGGAGCCCGGCCCGGCGCGCGGCGCGGAGCCCGACGAACAGCCGGCGTCCGCCCCTGGGTCACCTTCGCGCCTGGTCGTGGAAGTGGCCGCCAATGGCGGCTTTCGGGCCGTCCTCCGGGACCTCGAGCGGGGCACGGAAGAGACCGTCCCCGCCGAGGTCGGGAAGGGCGGCCGGTCGGTCTCTCTGCGGGTCCCCTTCGAAGAACGGGCCCTACCGTGCTATGTCGGGTTCGAGGGGGCCTCCGGGGCCCCGGAGACCCGGCCGGCCACCTGGTCGCTGTTGGTGACTCGGAAGGCCTCGCCGAGTTGATCGGCCACTTCCTTGAGACCCTCGACGACTCCGGACGGCCGCAGGGAGAAGACGGCCACGTCCCGCCCGTCGATGACGATCAGGGCGGCCGGTCTCACCGAGGCTACGGCGGCGGCGAACCCGGCCCCCTCCGACCCGCCCTGACCACCCGTGCCCAGGCTGCCGAACCAGCACGAAGCCACGGGCACGACCTTGACCGGCCCGACCTCGATGGGGCGGCCGATGATGGCATCGGCGCTGACGTTCTCCATCGCCCCGGAAAGCCTTTTGGAATCCTCGTTATCGGCACCCGTCGTCAAGGCCAGTCCTCCACAGCCCTCTGCCCGCGGCCGAACCCGCGGCGGGCGGAGATTAGTATTTCCAGGACAGGCAGAAGAAAGCAGCGGGCGAAGGCGGCCGCTGAAAGGTTAGCCGGAGCTGGCGTCGAACCCCTAAAACCTCGGAGGGATCAACCAATAACCAGCTACGGAAGGACTATTTGGCGCCGGCACGGCGCCGGCGTCTTGGCCGCCTTCATCTTCATCGCCCTGGTCATCACCGGTCCGGTCCGCCCGGCCGCGGCGGAGGGCCGTCCGATCCAGGTCGTCATGGACACCTTGCCGGTCGAGTTTGACGTCCAGCCACTGGTCGAGAACTCGCGGACCCTCGTCCCTTTCCGGGGTATCGCCGAGGCCCTCGGCGCCTCGGTCGACTGGGACCAGGCCGGCCAGACCGCCGTCGCCCGGCTCGACGACATCGAAGTGGCCGTCCCCTTGAACAGCCTGAAGGCCAGGCGCAACGGCGAATCCCTGGCCCTCGAGGTCCCGGCGCGGGTGACCGCGCAGCGGATCATGATGCCGCTCCGGTTCTTCACCGAGGCCTTCGGCTGCCAGGTCGAGTGGGACCAGGAGAACTACCGGGTCCTGATCACCTCGCCGGCCCGGCCGATGGAGGTCATCGGTTTCTATGCCCTGGGCGACGCCAGGACTTCCAGCTGGGCCGACCTGTTCGGCCGGGCCTACCCGGACACGGCGGCCGGCCGGACCGACCTCCTGCGCCGCCTGTCCCTGGGTTGGTACACCCTGAACCAAGAGGGCGGCCTCCTGACCCGGAGCGCCAGCGGCTGGCAGCAGCCGCAGGGTTGGGAGAAGGTCGTCGCCGCCTCGACCAAGTACGGCCTGAAGAACGAGATGGCCGTGCAAATGACCGACGGTCGGGGGGAACTGACCGCTCTGTTGATGAACGAGACAGCCATGCAGTCGGCGGCCGACCATCTCTTGGCCGAGGTCCAGGCGGTCGACTACGCCGGGGTCAACCTCGACCTCGAGGGCCTCGGCTTCCAGGAGCAGGGGGCCCAACTGGAGGCCACCCGCGGGCGGCTCAATCACTTCGTCGAGATCGTCGCCGGGCGTCTCGCCAAGGCCGGCCGGACCTTGACCCTCACCGTCCACCCGCCCAACAGCGCTTATCCGGGCTACGACCTGGCCACCCTGGGCCGCTTGGCCGACACCGTGATCCTGATGGCCTATGACTATGGCCCCAAGCCCGAGCCGGTGGGGCCGGTGACCGACGCCATCGTTGCGGCCGCCGCCAAGGTCCCGTCCGATCGGCTGGTCCTCGGCATCTCCGCGGCTTCTGAGACGGCGGCGAGCATCGCCGGCAAGGTCGGGCTGGCCAAGCGTTACGGCCTCAAGGGCATCGCCCTGTGGCGCCTCGGGATCGTCTCCGACGAGACCTGGGAGGCCCTGCGTTCGGCGATCAAGGCTCGATAGAACATCGTTTGGGCCGTACGTTTCCGGTCGGGAGGTGGTGGGGCGCCGCCCCGGCCTTCGGCGAGATGCTGGTTTGGCCGGGGATCCCGGCGGCGGTTGACCGCCTCGGACCAAGGGCCCTGCTGACCGCCCTCCCGGTGGTCCTGACCGTGCCCCTGGCGTTGGTCTTGCTGGCCGCCGGGCGGCGGGGTCGCGGCCGGCCGAAGCCACTCGGATCGGCCTTCCCCTAAGCCCGAGAGGGATGAAAAATGAGAGCCGCCAGTGGCGGCTCTCATCAGTCAGGCAACGGTTGAGTTGATACCGGTGCGGACGACCCTCAGGCCGTGGCCACGGCCCGTGTATCGGCGGCGACGAGGAGCCCGTAGCGCTCCAGGGCCGCGTCGAGGATCCCGTTGATCAGCTGGTTGTAGCTCATCCCTTCGGCGTCGGCCATCTTGGGAAGGTCCGAGAAGCCGGGGGCTAAGCCGGGCAACGGGTTGATCTCGATGACGTGCGGCACGCCGCTCCGGTCCAGGCGGATGTCCACGCGGCCGATGTCACTGCAGTTCATCGCCTTGAAGGCGACCAGGGCCAACCGGCACAGGCGGTCCCGCTCCATCTCGGCCAGGGGAGCCGGCATCAGGTAGTAATGCTCGGCATCCCAGTCGCGCTTGAACTCGTAATCGTAGACCGGCGGGCGTCCTTCCGGACAGGCCGAGAAGTTGATCTCGGTGATCGGGAAGAAGTGGTGGTCGTGGTTGCCGAGGAGACCGACGGTGAACTCGCGACCGTCGAGGAACTCCTCGACCAGGGCGGCCTGCTGGTAGTAGCGGTGGATGTAGATGACCTGCTCGCGAAGCTGCTTGCCATTCTGGACCACCGAACTGGTGGAAACGCCGATGCTCGATCCCTCGCGGGCGGGCTTGACGAACAAAGGGAAGTGGAGGTTGCCCCGACAACATTCCTGACCCGGTTCAATCACTTCGAACTTGGCGGTCGGGATGCGATGGTAGGCGAAAACTCGCTTGGCCATCGGCTTGTCGAGACTGAGAGCCAGAGACAAGACATTCGATCCGGCGTAGGGGATCCCCAACATCTCTAACATCGCTGGAACGTGCGACTCGCGACTCTCTCCGCGCAACCCCTCGGCAATATTGAAGGCGATGTCGATCTTTGTATGCCTCAGGGTCTGATACGCGCTCTCGGTGGCTTCGATGAAGATAACCTCGTGACCACCCCAGCGGAGAGCATCCGCGATAGCCAGCACTGTTTTCTCGCTGTCCAGCTCAGCGTGGATATCGGGAGGCTCGTCTTCTTCTGGGGGTTCGTACTTACCGAGGTTGTAGAGCAAACCTACGGTGAGTCCCATCCGTCCTTCATTCCTCCTGATTCGTTATGGGTGATCCGGTCGGGGAGCGTTGTGAGTGTCTCCCGGTCTCTCTAGGCCCCTCCTCCTTCTTGGCCATTTGGCGGTGGCATCTATTGGCAAAAGGGGCTCATTTCAGTGTTGATTATAGCATCCGGTGGACCTGTGTCAACAGAAATCTTCGGTCCTGGCCCGGCTAGATGAAGCATGGTATACTACCGTTGTGGAGGGCGGGCGCTTTGACTGGAAGAAGACTTCTGGCCGACTTGTCTCTACTGTTGGTCGCCTTCATCTGGGGGTCGACCTTCGTCGTCGTCAAGGAGGCCGTCGCCAGCCTGTCCACCTTCTGGTTTCTGTCCATCCGGTTTTGGTTGGCTTTTTTGGTCCTCCTTGCCATATATTATCGTCAGGTTTCGGCAGCGCTTAAGTCCCGTGCGGCCCTGGCCGGCGCAGCCGCCGTGGGGACCCTCCTGGCCTTGGCCTATGGGTTACAAACGACCGGCCTGACCATGACCGCGGCCTCCAAGGCGGCTTTCATCACCGGGCTCTATGTCGTCCTGGTGCCGATCCTCTCGACGACCCTCCTCGGGCGGCCCCCGGGCCGGCTGCCCGTGGTCGGCGCCCTGGCGGCTGCGGTGGGCCTGGCCTTCCTGACCCTCAGGGGGTGGGTCCTGCCCGACCGCGGCGACCTCTGGGTCCTGGCCGGCGCCCTGGCCTTCGCCGCCCACATTACCGCCGTCGGCCACTTCACCCGCCGGCAGGACTCCTACGCCTTGGCCACCCTGCAGGTCGGCGCGGCGGCGGTCGTCCTGACCATCCTGGCCCTGACCTTCGAGCCCACTCCGACCCGCATCCCGCCAGCGGTCTGGGTGGCCATCGCCATCACCGGCGTCCTGGCCACGGCCCTGGCGATGGTTCTGCAAAGCGTCGTCCAGAGGCTGACCCCGCCCACGCACACCGCCCTAATCCTGGCGACGGAGCCAGTCTTCGCCGCCTTGACCTCCTACCTCTACCTCGGCGAGATCCTCAGCCCTCGGGCCATCCTCGGGGCCCTCATGATGTTGGCCGGGATGGTCCTCTCCGAACTCCAGCCCGGCGAATCGGCTCGGCAGGAGACCCCTCTTTCCGCGGCGAAATCGCCCTAGTCACGACCAAGCAAATGGCCCGAGCGGCCCCAACCGCCCCGCCCGCCCAGGCCGACTCTGAGACAGGCCATGTCAGGAGGACCTCGATGCCCAAGCAACCAGAGGAGCGCCCGACTCCCAAGAAGATCCTCGGGATGGACCAAGCGAACTGGAGAGAACTGCTGATGGTGGCCGGCCTGGCACTGGCCGTGGCCTTCGTCATGTTCTTCTGGGACATCTCCAAGAACGGCTCGGACTTGCTGACCTACGCCAACAAGGCCTTGACCCAGAAGGATTACGTCGCCGTCACCGTCGACCCGACCCGGCTGGTGGCCAGGGGAGTGGCTTCGGACGGCACCTACACCATCGAGGCCTCGTTGACCCCGGGAAGTGACCCGGTCACCTCCATCCAGCAGGCCGCCGGTGGTTCTGGGCTGGGCGAATTTCGCTTCCTCGGCTCGGCGGGCGGCACGCCCATCGGCAACGCCGAGGCTTCGGCCGTCTCCGTCCCGGCGGCCAGCCCGATCGACCCGGCCAAGCCGCTGACCTTCTTCGGCCGGGCCACCGCCCCCGAGAATACCTTGGCCATCGTCCCTCAAGGAACGAAGACGGTCGGGAGCGGCTCCTACTCCCGCTTCGAGGTCGTGTCCGGCAAACCGACGGCGAACGTAATCGCCCGTGCCTTGGAAACCTACGGCAAGGGATTCCGCCGGAACCTTCCGAGGGCTTACATCTACACGAATTCCCGGTCCAAGCTGCCCGGCTACATGCTGGAGACCGGCTCATCGGGGCTGGCCCTGACGGTCTGGCGGTTTAACCAGGAGAAGACGACCGTCGCCGGAGTCTGGGAAAAGTTCAAGTCCGCCGACGCCGCCGGCAAGCTGGCCATCCTTGGCTTGAACCCGGCGGAGGTGGCCCAGATCCTCAGCGAGCGGTAAGACCGGGCCGGGGACCAGGTCGACGACCGAACAACCGATCAGGAATACGAAGCGCCGGAGCGGATGCTCCGGCGCTGATGTTTCTGGCGCTCGCAGGACTTCAGTGAGGCTGGTCGGTGGTCAGGATGTTCTGGATCGAGGCTTCCTGAAGGGCCGGGGGAGCGACCCCTTCGACCACGACGGCCTCGGCCGGCACGGCGTCGGGGGCCAGGGCCACGTCGAGGACTTCTTCCATCGACTCGACGAAGACGAACTCGATCTTTCGCCGGACGTTGGCCGGGATCTCCTCGGTGTCCTTCCTGTTGTCACGGGGGATGATCATCGTCTTGAGACCGGCCCGGTGGGCCGCCAGGACCTTCTCCTTGAGCCCGCCGATGGGCAGGACCCGGCCGCGCAGGGTGATCTCGCCGGTCATCGCCACGTCGCGGCGGACCGGCCGGCCCGACAGGGCCGAGACGATGGCGGTGGCCATGGTGATGCCGGCCGACGGACCGTCCTTGGGAATGGCCCCTTCCGGAATGTGCACGTGAAGATCGTACTTCTCGTAGAAAGCCTCGTCCACCTGCAGCTCCGCGGCCTTGGAACGGATCCATGAGTAGCCGGCCTGGGCCGACTCGCGCATGACCTCGCCCAACTTGCCGGTGAGGAGGAGGGCGCCCTTGCCCTTCATCACACTGACCTCGATGGGCATGATGTCGCCGCCGAAATCGGTGACGGCGACCCCGGTGGCCACGCCGACCTCGTCCTCCTTCTCCGCCTCGGTGTCGTGGAAACGCTCGATACCGAGGTAGTTGTGAAGGGTCTGGGCGTTGACCTTGATCGGTCCGGTGGTCCCGCGGACGATTCCCTTGGCCACCTTGCGGCAGATCGAGGCGATCTCCCGCTCGAGGTTACGGACGCCGGCCTCGCGCGTGTAGTACCGGATGATCCCGCGGATGGCGTTCTCGCTAATGATCGTGTTCTCCGCAGTCAGGCCGTGATCCTTGATCACCTTCGGGACCAAGTGGCGCTGGGCGATATTGACCTTCTCCTCCTCGGTGTAACCGGAGATGTAGATCATCTCCATCCGATCGAGGAGCGGCCGCGGGATGTTGTACATGTTGTTGGCGGTGGTGATGAAGAGGACCTTCGACAGGTCGAAGGGGAGCTCGATGTAGTGGTCGGAGAAGGAGTTGTTCTGCTCGGGGTCGAGGACCTCGAGGAGGGCCGACGCCGGGTCGCCCCGGAAGTCGGAACTCATCTTGTCGATCTCGTCCATCAGAAAGACCGGGTTCTTCGAACCGGCCTGCCGCATGCCCTGGACGATCCGGCCCGGGAGGGCTCCGACGTAAGTCCGGCGGTGGCCACGGATCTCGGCCTCGTCACGCACGCCGCCCAGGGAAATGCGGACGAACTTGCGCTCGAGGGCCCGGGCGACGGATTTGGCCAGTGAGGTCTTGCCGACCCCCGGGGGGCCGACGAGGCAGAGGATCGGCCCCTTCATCTTCTGGGCCAGCTTACGGATGGCCAGGTACTCGAGGATGCGGTCCTTGACCTTGTCCAGACCGTAATGGTCCTCGTCGAGGATCTTCTTGGCCAGGTCGATGTTCAGGCGATCCTCCGTCTGAACGTTCCAGGGCATGGCCAGGACCCACTCCAGGTAGTTCCGGACGACCACGGCCTCGGCCGACATCTGCGGCATCTTCTCGAAGCGCTCGATCTCGCGGAGGACCTTCTCCTCGGACTCCTTGGGCAAATTCAGTCCCTTGAGCTTATCGTGGAACTCCTCGGTCTCGTTGCCCTTCTCGTCGCGGTCGCCAAGTTCCTTGTGAATCGCCTTGAGCTGCTCGCGCAGATAATACTCGCGCTGCGTCTTCTCCATCTGCTTGCGGACCCGGAAGTTGATCTTTCGCTCGAGTTCGAGGATCTCGATCTCGCGGCCGAGGATCTCGTGGACCGTCTCGAGCCGCTTCTTGACCGGGAAAGCCTCCAGGACGTGCTGCTTATCCTCAATCTTGAGGACCATGTTCAGATGGGCGGCGACGGTATCGGCCAGATGCCCAGGCTGTTCAATATTGCCCAGGGCGGACAGGATCTCGTCGGAAACCCGCTTGGAGAGCTTATTATATTGTTCGAACTGATTGAGGAGGGCCCGCATCAAGGCTTCGACCTCGGGGGTCTTTTCCTCTTTCTGATCGACTTCCTCGATGAGGACACGGTAGAGGGGGTCGGCCTTGGTGTACTCGAGGATCCTGACCCGATTCAGCCCTTCCACGAGGACCCGGACCCCGGCGGGGAGCTTGATCAGCTGCTTGACCTCAGCCAGGGTGCCGACGCCGTAGATGTCGTCCGGGGCCGGCTGGTCGATGGTGATCTCCTTCTGGGTGGCCAGAACGATGAGTCGATCCTGGATCATCGCTTCTTCGACGGCGTTGATCGATTTCTCCCGGCCGACGTCCAAATGGAACATCATGTGGGGGAAGATGAGCATGCCGCGCAATGGCAGAAGCGGAAGGTCTTTGATTCTAGGGGAACGCCGTTCGCTTACCATTGACTCGACTTCCTCCTCTCCCGTTCCAGCCTCCGATAGATGGGGCTCATCCGACCTGCGTACGGCCAGTTACATAAGGCCGAACGCGGTGACGCCTTAACCTTCTCTTCCTCCGGCGGGTCTTCCTGCCGGTGGACGATTTTTTGGCCTTTTGACCCGCTACTACAATACTCGGCGGTGGCTTGCCCTGATTTTAGTCAAGGGCCACTTAACCTGTCCTTTTCGCTAGGTCGAGGCCGCCTAAGTGAAGGTTCTTCTGCGGCGTGCTGGCGCCCATTGAATTCCTCGCAGGTTGTTACGGTTAACTCGATTATAACTCAAAATCCCTGCTAGAATCGTTAGGAATGTCATGGGAAGGGCCGTCCATAGTCGTCCAGGAGCGCGAGCGAGCCGGACTTTGCGTGAGTAGGGACGATTGCTGGCCGGATGACCGGCTCACTGAACGGAAAACATCGAGGAGCAGGATATCCTGCTCCTCGATGCCGTTCCAAAGGGGCACCGGCCGACGGCGGGCGACCGCCGCCTATTTCTCGTACTGTGGCGGGAAGTAACCTAGCTCTCGCTGGGCAGTGATGCGCCCCTTATCGGTCACGATGAACTCCCAGGTGTGGTCGAGACGGCCGGTCTGCGGGTCGCCGGGACGGCGGAAATCGACCGCGTTCCAGCTGGCGATGAAGTCGACCAGCCAGTCCGGTCCCATCGGGGTCACCCTCGTCTCGAGGGTCCCGGAAATGGTCGCCCCCTGAGTGCCCTTGGGGATCGAAACGTTGACCGTGCCGACCCGGCTCGGGAACTGAGCCAGGATTGAGCGGAGCTTCGCCTCATTGAACTCGGGGGACTTGCGGACGGCCTTCAACGCGGCGTTGCTCCGGATGCGCCGGGTGATCCCGGCCGTCAGGCTGCAGCCGCTGAGGGTCAGAGCCAGACTGATGATGATGATGGCGGTCAGGCTCCGTTTGATGCCGGCGGTCAAGGTCGCACCTCCATAGAAACCCAAACCAAGGCAAGCGGCCCGGGTATCGAACATACCTGGGCCATTTTCGCTGTTCCCGGGCGCTGTTCCTGCCCGGAAAGGCTGCCTTTGTTTTCAAGGACTGCTTCTCGAAAAAAAAGGCAGCCGGACCGAAGGATTCTCGGCCGCGGCTGGGGCTTCCTTCTCAGTCGTTCAGGCGGGCTGGTCGCTTCACGGGCCGGGCGGGAATACCGCTCCGGGCGGTATGGGCGGCGGCGTCACCGGGGCTGGCACCTCCTGGGTCGGTCCGGGAGGGAACGGCGTGACGGGGTCTGGAGTCGCCGGCAAGGCGGGGTTGGACGCCGATGGCAGGCCGACAGACGCCGCTGGGGCGGCTATCGCGGCCGCCGGCTGAGACGACCAGGCCCGCACCGGGGCGATTGCCGCCTGCCCCGCTTCGGCGGGCAGGAGGGCCATTTCGAAGACCTCTCCCAGGGTCTCGACGGGGATGACCTCCACCCCGCTCACATCCCGCATGATCTCCTGCCAGTTGTCCTTGGGGATCAGCACTCTGGCCGCGCCGGCCTGTTTGGCCGCCTCGATCTTGGCGGTCACTCCGCCGACCGGCTTGACGAAGCCGCGGATGGACAGCTCGCCGGTGATGGCGATCAGGTTGTCGATGGGCCGATTGGTCAGGGACGAGTAGATGGCCACGGCGATGGTCGTGCCGGCGGATGGGCCGTCGATGGGCACGCCGCCGGGGAAGTTCACGTGAATGTCGTAGTCGCGCGGGTCGACCCCGAGGTAACGGCGGAGGACCGTCAGGACGTTCTCGACCGAGCCTTTGGCGACGCCCTTGCGACGCATCGTCCGTCCGACCGTCCCGATCTCTTCCTCGTCGACCACGCCGGTGACGGTCACCTTTCCCTGACCCTTGGGGGCACGGACCGTCGAGACCTCGATCTCGATGACCATCCCGATGTTCGGTCCGTAGACGGCCAGGCCGTTGGCGCAGCCGACCATCGGCTGAGCCGGCACCTTCTTCTCCGGCCTCGGCGAGTACTGGCCGGAGTTGACCACCCACTCGATGTCCTCGCCGGTTATCTGCAGACGACCCACGCCGAGGGCGATGCCCGCGGCGATCTGAACCACGTTGACGGCCTCGCGCCCGTTGGTGGCGTACTTCATGATCACGTCGAGGGCCGCCGGCTCGATCTCCGTGGTGATCTTCTTGGCCGCATTGAGGGCGATCTTCTTGACCTCGTCGGGGAGGAGCGGGCGGAAGAAGATCTCGACGCACCGGGAGCGGATGGCCGGCGGGATGTCCTGGGGGAGCTTGGTCGTCGCCCCGACGAGGCGGAAGTCGGCCGGCAGTCCGTTATCGAAGATGTCCTGGATGTGCTTGGGGATATTCGGGTCCTCGGAGCTGTAATAGGCGCTCTCCAGGAAGACCTTGCGGTCCTCGAGGACCTTCAGGAGCTTGTTCATCTGGACCGGGTGGAGCTCGCCGATCTCGTCAATGAAGAGCATCCCGCCGTGGGCCTTGGTCACCGCCCCCGCCTTGGGTTGCGGGATGCCGGCCATACCCAGGGGCCCCGCCCCCTGGTAGATCGGGTCGTGAACCGAACCGATCAAGGGGTCGGCGATACCCCGCTCGTCGAAGCGGGCGGTGGTCGCGTCGATCTCGACGAACTTGGCGTCTTCCTTGAATGGCGAGGCCGGGTTGCGCTTGGCCTCCTCGAGGACCAGGCGGGCCGCGGCCGTCTTGCCCACCCCGGGCGGCCCGTAGATGATGACGTGTTGCGGGTTGGGGCCGCAGAGGGCGGCCCGGAGGGCCTTCAGCCCTTCCTCCTGGCCGATGATCTCCTCGAAGGAGGTCGGGCGGGTCTTCTCGGAGAGCGGTTCGGTCAGGCGAATCTCCCGCATCTTGCGGAGCTTCTCCATCTCCTTGACCGACTCGCGCTCCACGGCCACTTTGGAGCCCTGCTGGCTGCGGAGGAGGTTCCAGAAATAGAGGCCGATGATGACGGCGAAGAAGACTTGGATGATGGTGAAGACGTTACCTGTCAGCCTCGGCCACCTCGTTCTCCGGGCCATATTGCCGCCGTGAGCCTGGGACGCGGCGGCGCCCAGCCGCCGCGGGAGAGCCGTCGTAACTTGACCGGCGCGGCTCATTTAGTATTCGCTGGCCCGCCGACCTTCAAACCTGGACGGCTCTGGCAAGCGCGGCCAATTGGCCGTTGTCGCTGGCCCTAATGAAAGACGGCCGACCACCGAGGTCGGCCGCCGCATTCGGCAGTCAGGCTACCCATCGATGGCCCGGCTCGGGCATTTCAGGCATTCACCGCACTTCAGGCAGAGGCTCGTCCCGGCGGCCTCATCCGGCTGTAGGTCGACCGGGCAGGCCCGCCGACACCAGCCGCACCCGTCGCAGCGGTCTTTCTCGACCCTGTACGGCCGGCCGCCGATCTTGTTGAAGAGACCGAAGATCAACCCAAGAGGGCAGATGAAGCGGCAGAATGGCCGCTTGACGAAGACCATCGCGGCCAGCACGGCCACCAGGACGACCACCTTGAGGACATAGAAGGGGCCGACCAACGGCCACAGCTCCGGACGGCCGGCGACCACCGGCAGGCCGGCGGTGAGCATCCCTTCCGGGCAGAGCTTGCAGAACCAGGGCTCCTTGAGGACATACGAGGCCAGTCCGACGAGGCCGACCAGCGAGACCCAGCGGGTCCAAGTGTGGCGGTTGCTCACGGTGACCTTGGGGCCGGGTAACCGATGGAGCAAGTCCTGGAGGAATCCGAATGGACAGAGGTAGCCGCAGACCGTCCGCCCCCAGAGGGCCCCGACCAAACCCAGGGCTCCGGTCAGGTACAGCGGCAACTGCCCGAGGATGATGAAGTGTTGGAGGCTCCCCAGCGGGCAGGCGCCGACGGCCAGCGGACAGGCGTAGCAGTGAAGGAAAGGATAGGGCAAGAAACGCAGGAACGGCAAGAAGTAGGCGTTGGCCAAGACCAGGCTGGTCACCTGGATGAGGCGCCGGTTCGGGAACCTCTTTGGCCGACCGACCAAGCCTGTCTTCATCGCCCTAACCCCAGGCAGGACAGGCAGAGCAGTAGGGCGTTGCGAAGGACGGCCAGAGCCTCCCCGCGCCAGACTCCAACCGCCAGGGCGACGCCGAAAATCCCGGCCGCCGCCCATGAGACCAGCCGGCGGTTGGCTGCCAGCCGGGGTCTCACCTGAATGCGCCCAGCAGGGGGTCGGCGCTGTCGCCGAAGCCGAGTTCGGAGCCGGTCACCGTCCCCTCGGTATCGATGAAGAAGTTGACCGGGAGGGGGCTGACGCCATAGGTCTTGAAAACCGCCCCGCTGCCGTCGGCGACACAGCGGATCCCTGAGCCACTGAGCTTGTTCCGGGCCAGCCACTTGAGCATTGTCTTGCGGTCCAGCATCCCGATGGCGATGATGGTCACTCCGAGCTCATCAAAGTCTTTCTTCCTCTGCTGCAACTGCAGCAGTTCCCTTTGGCAAGCGCCTCACGTCGGACGCCAGAAGTTGAGCAAGACCTTCTGCCCGACCGTCGACGACAGGGTGAACTTCTGGCCGTCGGCGTCGAGAAGGGTGAAGTCGGGTGCCTTCGCGCCCACGGCGACCTTGCCGGTGGGTTGGGTGGTGAGCCCTTCGGTGTCCGTCCCACCGTCGCCGGCCCCTCCGGTCCACTTGACGCAGCCCGCCGCGGCGGTGGTGATGAGGAGGCCGATCACGGCGAGCAGAGCTAGGAAACGCCCGCCCCTGTTGATTCCGAGCTGCATGTCCCACACTCCTTTCCAAAATGCGGCTTTCCATGAAAGCTATTCGCCGGGGAGGGCGGTCTGACCTACGCCCCGGCTGGTTGCACGATTCCCGGTCCCATCTGGTTCGCCGACCCGCAGCGACGTAGCCAAAGCAAAAGGCCCGTCACCATTGGGGTGACGGGCCACTGGCGGTCAGGTGATGTCGGGGTATCCGGCCGAAGCCATCGACCTTTCCTCGGCTCAGGCCGTCTCTTCCTTCTTCTTGGTCTTGGCGCCCCGGTCGGAGGCCGTGACCAGGAGGGGCTCCTCGCGCCTCTCGACGGTCTTGTCGGTCAGGATGCACTTCTGAACGTCCGTCCGCGAAGGGATGTCGTACATCACGTTGAGCATGATGTCCTCCATGATCGCCCGCAGCCCGCGGGCGCCGGTGCTGCGCCGCAGGGCCTCCTTAGAGATGGAGCGGAGGGCCTCCGGGGTCACCTCGAGGTCGATCGAGTCAAGCTCGAAGAACTTCTGGTACTGCTTGACCAAAGCGTTCTTGGGTTCGGTCAGGATCCGGATGAGGGCGTCCTCGTCCAGGGCGTCGAGCCAGGCGATGACCGGCACGCGCCCGATGAACTCGGGGATCATCCCGAACTTGAGGAGGTCCTGCGGCATGATCTGGGACAGGATGTCCCCGATCTTCCGCTCCTCCTTGGCTTGGACCGCGGCGCCGAAGCCCATGGATTTTTTGCCGACCCGGCTCATGATGATCTTGTCGATGCCCTCGAAGGCGCCGCCGCAGATGAACAGGATGTTCGTCGTGTCGATCTGGATGAACTCCTGATGCGGATGCTTCCGGCCGCCCTGCGGCGGGACGGAGGCCACCGTGCCCTCGAGGATCTTCAGCAACGCCTGCTGAACACCCTCGCCGGAGACATCGCGGGTGATTGACGGGTTCTCCGACTTGCGGGCGATCTTGTCGATCTCGTCGATGTAGACGATGCCCTTCTCGGCCTTCTCGATGTCGTAGTCGGCTGCCTGGATCAGCTTGAGGAGGATGTTCTCGACATCCTCGCCCACGTAGCCGGCTTCGGTCAGGGAGGTCGCGTCGGCGATGGCGAAGGGGACGTTGAGAATCCGGGCGAGCGTCTGCGCCAGAAGGGTCTTGCCGACCCCGGTGGGCCCGAGCATCAGGATGTTCGACTTCTGAAGCTCGACGTCGTCCATCTTGCCGCCCAGGTTGATCCGCTTGTAGTGGTTGTACACGGCCACCGACAGGATCCGCTTGGCCTTCTCCTGGCCGATGACGTACTGGTCCAGCTGGGCCTTGATCTCGCGGGGCTTCGGCACGTCCTTGAGTTCGAAGTCCATTTCCTCATTGAGCTCTTCTTCGATGATCTCGTTGCAGAGCTCAATGCACTCGTCGCAGATGTAGACCCCGGGTCCGGCGACGAGCCGCTTGACCTGGTCCTGAAGCTTCCCGCAGAACGAGCACTTCAGCTGACCGGTTTTCTCGTCCGTGAATTTGAACAAGCCGTCACCCCCTTACGGGTTCTTTGTAGCGGCCTTGATCGAGTCGGCGGAGGACAGGAGGTTGTCGATGATCCCGTAATCCTTGGCCTCTTGGGCGGACATCCAGAAGTTCCGATCGGTGTCCCGGGCGATCTTCTCGATGGGCTGCCCGGTGTGCTTGGCCATGATCTCGTTGATGATCTCGCGGGCCTTGAGGATCTCCTTGGCTCCGATCTCGATGTCGGCCGCCTGCCCCTGGACCCCGCCGAGGGGTTGGTGGATCATCACTCTGGCGTGAGGCAGGGCGAAACGCTTGCCTTTGCGGCCGGCGGTCAGGAGGACCGCGCCCATGCTGGCGGCCATCCCGACGCAGACGGTGTTGACGTCGGACTTGACGTATTGTATCGTGTCGTAGATGGCCAGGCCGGCGTGGACATCGCCGCCCGGCGAGTTGATGTAGACCATGACGTCCTTTCCGGGGTCTTCCCCGTCAAGGAACAGGAGCTGGGCCATGACCAGATTGGCCACGTTATCGTCGATCTCGCTACCGATAAAGATTATGCGCTCTTTGAGCAAACGCGAGTATATGTCATAAGCTCTTTCGCCTCGACTGGTTTGCTCGACGACCATAGGAACTAGGTAGCCCATGGGTTCTCCTCCTTAGATGTAGACTGGGGAGAGGTTGGGCGAGCCGTCACTCGGCCGGAGGAACAGCCGGAGCGGACTCCACCGCGGCCACCTCAGGCTCAACCCGGGTCAGAAAGCGGACCGCTTTTTGGAGGGTGATGCTCTCCTTCAACGCGTCGACCCGGTCAGGACCGGCGAAAACCTTTCGGATCTCGTCGGGCGAACGTCCGTACAGCTGGGCCAAGCGAGCGATCTCCAGGTTGACGTCGCTGTCGTCGGCCAGGAGGTTCTCGGCCTTGCCCACCGCCTCGAGGACGAGGTCATTCTTCACCCCGCGCACGGCCGCCGGGCGGAACTGCTCCCGCAGGGCGTCCGCAGTCTGGTTGGTGTACTGGAGATACTGGTCCATGGTCATCTTCTGGTCTTCCAGACGGTGCTCGAGGTCGTGGACCATCTGGTCGACGCGGCGATTGAACATCACATCGGGGACCTCGACGGTGGCGTTGTCGGCCACCCGCTCAATGACCGCCTCGTTGAACTTGCGGCGAGCCTCCGATTGGGCGACGAGTTCGAGGCGTTTCCTGATCGACTCCTTCATGTCGTCCAAGCTCTTCGCCCCGAGTCCCTTGGCGAACTCGTCATCCAGGGCGGGGAGCTCACGTTTCTTGACCTCACGGACTCTGATCTTGAAGGTGGCTTCCTTGCCGGCCAGTTCGGTGGCCCGGTAGTCGGCCGGGAAGGTCACCTTGACCTCGCGCTCCTCGCCGGCCTTGGCGCCGACGACGCCTTCTTCGAAGCCGGGGATGAAGGTCCCGGAGCCGAGCTCGACCAGTTGCCCCTCGGCCTTACCGCCCTGGAAAGGCTGGCCGTCGATGAATCCCTCGAAATCGAGGACGACGAAGCTGCCCTTCTCGGCCGGCTGGTCGGCGGGTATCGCCGCCAACTGAGACTGGCGCAACTGCAGGGACTCCAACTCGTGGGCGACATCCTCGTCCTTAATATCGGGTTTTTCGAGCTCGATGTCCAGGCCCTTGTACTGGCCGAGGGCGACCTCCGGCTTGACCTCGACGGAGGCCGTGAAGCGGAGAGGCTTGCCCTCCTCGAACTCGACCACGTCGACCTCGGGCCGGTCGATCGGGTCGACCTTGGCCTCGTCCACGGCGCCCGCGTATGAATCTTGGAGCAGCCGGTCAAGCGCCTCTTCCTTGAGGTAGTCGGCGCCGACCTTCCTCTCGACCATCCGCCGCGGCGCCTTGCCACGGCGGAAACCGGGGATGCTCACCCGGCCGGCGACGGCCTTGTAGGCCCGATCATAGGCCTTGGCCACCGCTTCTTCGTCCACCATTACGTCCAGCTTGACCTTGTTCTTGTCTAGCTTTTCCAGCGTGACCTTCATCTATCCGAGGTTCCTCCGTTCCCGACGGTGAGTGCATGGGAGGCCGCCAGCGTAGGCTGGACGGCCTTCCACTTTGAAGGCTAAGCCATTACATTATACCATGACCGTCTCCGGCCGCTCAAGCCGCCTGAGACTCGGCTTAGAGACTCTGGCGAACATTCGTTCGAACCTGCTAAATAGGGGTATCGCCGGGCCCCCGGGGGCGGAAGTAATCCATCTGCATGGCGTTTCTTACCAGTTCCATGGTCTCCTGGCCGATTCGGCGGGCCCGGCTGGTCCCGGCCATGAGGATCTCCTCCACCCGCCCCGGCCGAGCCTGGTAGAATGCCCGTCGTTCGGCCATCGGCGCCAGCAGCTCGATGATCGTCTCTTGGATGGCCCGCTTACAGTCAACGCAGCCCATCCGCCCGGCCTCGCAGTCCGCCCGGGCCTGGCCGACTTCGGCCGCCGGCTGGAAGGCCCGCCGGTAGGCAAACACGGTACACCCCTGGGGATGCCCCGGGTCGCGGGCATGGACCCGGGACGGATCGGTCACCGCTTGAGCGACTTTGGTCCGAACGACTTCCGGCGGGTCAGTTAGGTCGACCGAGTTACGCAGGCTCTTAGACATCTTCGACCGGCCGTCGAGCCCGACCAGTCGCGGCTCGCCGCTGAGAAGGCCCCGGGGCTCGACGAGGGCTCGGCCCGGCAGGCCGGCTCGGTCGTCATCTGTTCCCCCGTATATCTCGTTGAACCGTCGGATGATCCGGCGGGCCAGCTCGATGTGGGGGACCTGGTCATCGCCGACGGGCACGAGCTCGGCCCGGCAAAAGGCGATGTCCGCCGCCTGACTGACCGGGTAGCCCAGGAAGCCGTAGGTCAGATCGGCGTAGCCCCGCTCGGCGGCTTCGGTCTTGATGGTCGGGTTGTGCCGCAGCGCGTTTACCGTGACCAGCATGGAGAAGATGACCGTCAGTTCGGCGATAGCCGGGACCATCGACTGGACGACGATGGTGGCCGCTTCCGGATCGATGCCCACGGCCAAGTAGTCGAGGGCGATGGCCCGAACGGAGGCGGCCAGCCCCTCCGGCCGGTCGTAGTGCGTCGTCAGGGCCTGGACGTCGGCGATCAGGACGAGGGTGTCGTACTCGTGCTGCAACTTCACCCGGTTGGCCAGAGAGCCGGCGTAGTGGCCGAGGTGAAGGGGGCCGGTGGCCCGGTCCCCGGTGAGGATCCTTTGCCGTCGCTTGGTCATGAGTCAGGGCCTCCTTTCAGGAAGGTCGGTGGGCGTGGCCGGCGGGCCCGCCCGGAAGAAGCGGAAACCCCCGCCCTGAAAAACAGGACGGGGGCGAGTGACCTCCGTGGTGCCACCTGCGTTGGTGTCCAAAAATCGGACACCCGCTCATTTGTTCGGACCTCGCGGGTCCATTCCAGCCACCGGTCGGCGCCGGATTCGCACCCTCCCGGCTCTCTGGGGCCTTCCGCAAGTGACCGTACTCTTCCCGCTCATTGGTCTCATTGTTGGATTGGCCAAATCATACCGCCGGGGCCCGGTCTTGTCAACGGTCGGCCCGCTCATCCCTTGAGCCGCAGCCAGATGGTCTTCAGGTAGGCCGGCTCGGCCCGGCTGACCGGGAAGTCAGGTGGCTGGGGGGCGAAGTGGCTCCGGGTGACCGTCCGCCCGGCCTCCCGGACGGCGCCCGTCACCGCCTCGATGAAACGCTCCGGCGCCAGCTTGGCGGCGTTGGTCGAGGCCAGCAGGCAACCGTCGGGCTTGAGCAGCGGCATGATCGATGCAACCAAGCGGCCGTAATCCTTGGCGGCCTGGAACGTCCCCCGGCCCTTGGCCCGCGAGAAGGTCGGCGGGTCGAGGATGACCAAGTCGTAGAGGCGACCCTTGCGGGCCAGCCGGCCGGCCCAAGCGAAGACATCGCCGTAGATGAAGTCGTGGTCGGCCGGATCAAGTCCGTTGGCGGCGAAGCTGCCGCGGCCCCACTCGAGGTACTTTCGGGACAGGTCGAGGCTGGTGACCCTGGCCCCGGCGGCGGCCGCACAGACCGAGAAGCCGCAGGTGTAGGCAAAGGCGTTGAGGACCTCCCGGCCGCGCGCCGCCGCCCGCCCCGCCTCCCAGAGGGGGAAGCCGGCCGCGACGTGACCGGTGAGGAGCCGGCGGCGGTTGTCTCTCTGGTCCAGGAAGAGGCCGACCGAGTAACCCTCATCAAAGCTGATCAGGAAGGACAAGCCGTTCTCGCGGACGGGGAATTCGCCCGAAGTGCGGCCGCCCAGGACAGGTCGGGGCGAGGCGTCCTCACCGGCCAAGCCGGCCGGGTCACGGCGGAGGACCTTCTGATAGGCGCCCAGCGCCCCGACCGCGCCGGCGAAGGCGTCGACGACCATACTGGCGCCGTCGTCCAGCGTCTCCTCCGCTTGGGCCAGCAGGTATCGACCGAAGCGGTCGAGGTAGAGTCCGGGGGCACTGTCTGAGGCCCCGTGGATGAGGCGGTAGGTGTCGGTCTCCTCCGCGTCGATGACCGCGCGGCGGAGGGCCAGCCGGGGGTCGGTCCGGAAGTCGGCGGGCACGCGGAAGGTCATCGCTTCGTCGGTGGCCGGGTGCCGAAAGCCAATCTCCTCGGCGTGAAGACAGAGGCGAGGGGCCGGGGTTCCGCCGTAGACGGCATCCCCAAGGACCGGGAAGCCCTTCTGGGCCGCCTGGACGCGGATCTGATGGGTCCGACCGGTCAGCGGCTCGGCCCGCAGGGTGGTCAGGCCGTGCGCCTCCGAGAGCCGGATGAAGCGGGTGGCGGCCGGGGCCCGGGCGACGACCGACTCGACCAACGCCTCTTCATCGGGGACGCGACGGTCGGTGACAAAGACGTAGGCCTTCTTGACCGTGCGGGTGGTGAACTGGTCGGTCAGCGAGCGCGCGGCGGCGGTCGTCTTCGGGAAGACCATCACCCCGGACGTCTCCTTGTCTAGCCGGTGGACCACGGTCAAGCCGGCCCAACGCGGCTCACGGTCGCGGAGCCATTCGTAGAGGCCCTCTCCGGCGTAGAGCGCGGGGGCGTGCGTGTTCAGACCCGGCGGTTTGCTCACCACCAGCAGGTCATCGTCCTCATGGACGAGGAGGTCACGGAGCTGCGACACGGCGATAGCCTCCTAGAAGTCACAAAGGATCACAGAGTTCGCCTGAACTCGACGATGGTGTAGCGTTCGAAGACCGCGCCTGGGGCCTGCCCCCTAGATGGCCCACGGATCGGCGATCCCCTTGACCCGGAACGGCTTGGCGCCGGGAAGGTCACGGAGATATTGCGCGTGAGTGACCGCGGGCCAACCCGCCGCTTCAGTCGCCTGAAGGATCAGGACAGGATGAACGTGTCTTCCCCGCCGGTGCCGATCTTCCCCTGCCCCTGCCTGGCCACCGTCCAGGTCATCGGCGTCGAGTCGGGCGGTGGCCGCCGGGCGGTGGGGTGTTGACGACCGGGTCCTCATCGCCCCAGGCGGATTGACGGGATGCCGTAGGATACGATGATGGTATGGTCGCTCGCGCCTCATTCATCAGACTCCCCGGCGACACCGGTTGGCCCGAGCTGATATAGACTTCCCGACCAAAGGCGGCCCTATCAAGGTCTACGGCGGCGAGGATCTGGTCCCTAGACTCCGGACCGTCCGGGCGGCCACCCGGGCGACGACCCACCGACCCGAGCGAGACGTCGCTTGCGAATGGGGCTCGGCGGACTTCGGTGACCATCCTCCTCTGCTTTTATACGTTAAAGCGATGGGCGAGTTCTCCTCCTTGTGGGGGTGAGTGCAGAAATTTTATTTAAGGAATACCTCTCCATTGAAGGAAAATGTAGGCGTCTGTCGAATGTCGTCCCTGGAGGTGAATAGCAATGGCAGTCGCTAAGCCCAAGGCCGCCCCGAAGAAAGCTGCCGCTCCAAAGAAAGCTGCTCCGAAGAAGGCAGCTGTGAAGAAGCCCGCCGCCAAGAAGCCCGTCGCGAAGAAGAAGTAGTGAAGTCGGCCTTATAGGCCGGCTTTCCCTTTGAGCACCAGATGAAGTTTTCGGCGCCTGTAGGCGCCGGATTTTTTTCGCCTTGGAGGACCAGTTCTCATCGGGGACCGCCGCGATCCGCCTCACTTTATTCAACTAAAGCAGATGGACATAGTGAGACCCCGGTCCTCGTAGGACCGGGGTCGGTCTGTCCCCTCTTGACTCTTCAACCGGAGTGACGGAAGTTGATGATGTCCCCATCCTTGACGATGTACTCCTTGCCCTCGAGCCGCAGCAGACCTTCGGCCTTGACCGCGCTCATCGCACCGAGCCGCGCGAGGTCCTGATACGGACAGACCTCGGCCTTGATGAAGCCGCGCTCGATGTCGGTGTGGATCTTGCCCGCCGCCCGCTTGGCGTCGGTGCCCCTGGTGATGGTCCAAGCCCTCACCTCGTCCTCACCGACGGTGAAGAACGAGATCAGGTCGAGGTGATGATAGGCCGCGGCGGCCAGCCGGTCGAGCCCCGATTGGCTCAGGCCATACTCGGCCATGAACGCCCCGCGGTCCTCCGGCGGCAGCTCACCGAGCTCCGCCTCGACCTGCCCGGAGAACTCGACGACGGGCGCGGCGATGGATGACGCGAAAGCGGCGAGAGCCTCCTTGGACGGGTAGTCGCCCCGCCGCAACTGGTCCTCGTCCAGGTTGACGGCAATCAGGAGGGGCTTCAGCGTGAGAAAGGAGTAGCTCCTCAGGAGGGCCTTCTCCTCGTCAGTCAATCGGAGCCCGGCGATGAGCCGGCCATCCTCGAGCGCGGCCTTGCAGCGCTCCATGATCGCGAGTTCGACGTCCTGCTCCTTGGTGCGGTTCCGGGTCTTCTGCAAGACCTCCAGGCGTTTCTCGACCACAGCCAGGTCGGCCACGGAGAGTTCGAACACGATCTCCTGGGCCTCGCCCAGTGGGTCGATCTTGCCGTCGGCGGTCGGCACGCTTTCGTTAGCGAAAGCACGGGCGACCAAGACGACGGCGTCGACGTTCCTGATCTCGGCGAGGAACTGGTTCTGACCGCCGCGGCCGCCGGCCTTGCCCCCCGAGCCCTCCCGGCTGAGGCCGGGGAGATCGATGAACTGAATCCGCGCGTGGGTGGTCTTCTCCGGCTTGTAAAGGGCGGACAAGGAATCCACCCGCCGGTCGGCCACCTTGGCAACACCGACGTTGCGCTCGGACTTGCCGGTGAAGCCGGAGGCCGAAGTGGCCGCCGAACCACCGGTCAGGAGATTGAAGATGGTCGTCTTGCCGGTGGCCGGTAGACCGACCAGCCCGATGTCCAATGCCCTTCCCCCTCGAATAGCAGACATGGCACGGACGGCAGGGTGACCTGCCGTCCGCGACCGGCCCCGAAAGGGGCGTCTTCTGAGCGGAAGACGGGATTTGAACCCGCGACCCTCGCCTTGGCAAGGCGATGCTCTACCGCTGAGCCACTTCCGCTGGAAATACCGGCGTGTGCGGGCGGGGAGACTTGAACTCCCACGGGGGTGAAACCCCAACGGATCCTAAGTCCGTAGCGTCTGCCGTTCCGCCACGCCCGCTTGGTTGTGGGCCATGATGGGGTCGAACCATCCACACCCCGCTTAAAAGGCGGGTGCTCTGCCGCTGAGCTAATGGCCCTAGATGGCTGGGGCGGCTGGATTCGAACCAACGAATGCAGGATCCAAAGTCCCGTGCCTTACCACTTGGCTACGCCCCATGGAAACATCGTCACGGTCGCGACGCGATGCGTCAGCGCCCCTTGACTTGCGCGCCCGGCAGGACTCGAACCTGCGGCCTGCTGGTTCGAAGCCAGCCACTCTATCCAGCTGAGCTACGGGCGCATTGACTGACATCGACTTGACTAACCGGACTTGAACAGGGACTTAGGTGAAGCGCCTCCATCCCCGAACGTAGGCGATCAAGGACCAAAGGCGCCCGCTCTCTTAGCTTGGGTGAATGACGGGGCTCGAACCCGCGGCCTCCAGGGCCACAACCTGGCGCTCTAACCAGCTGAGCTACATCCACCATGAACTATGAAGCTTAGGCCCACGTTCGGCACAGAATATCTTAACATAGCCTGGTCTCGAATTCAAGTTGACTTCGCGACGTGTCCTTCAGGCCAGGCCCATCGCCTGGACCGCTCCTTCAGCCAGCCCCGGAAGTCGGGATGGGCGACGGCGATGAGGGCTTCGGCCCGCTGAGTTGAACCGGGCCGATGGTCTCCGAGGCGATCTGCCGCTGCCCAAGCTGCGAACCCCCCGGTGCCGCGAAGGTTGCCGCGAAAATCAAAAGGGTCACGGGTTGCCCCGCAAACCCCGGCGGTCGTGGTGGCTTGCGCCACCCGATTGGCGCGCCTGGCAGGAATCGAACCTGCGGCCAGCTGCTTAGAAGGCAGCTGCTCTATCCCCTGAGCTACAGGCGCAGCATTTGAGCGGGTGATGGGAATCGAACCCACGTATCAAGCTTGGAAGGCTAGCGCTCTACCATTGAGCTACACCCGCGGATGCTGATATAGTATAGCACAGGCGTCGCCAAAAAGTCAAAAACGCGGCCCATGAAACGCAGTCATAGCGCAGTTCTGAAGCCGTTTTCCTGGTTTGCCTCGATGGATCAAGGCCCCCGTCACCCCTGGGCCAACCGGGCCGCAGGCTTGAGGAATTTCTCCCGTCTGAACCATTGGATGGTGTCGGCGATGCTTTCCGTGATCGGCCGCGGTCTCCACCCCAGTTCCGTCGAAGCCTTGGCGTGGCTGGTCAGGGAGTTGCTGCGGAGGGTCAGGAGGCTCTCGCGGGTGAAGAGCGGGCGGGCGCCGGCCAGCCGACTGAACGGCTCGGTCGCCGCCGCGGCCACGTCGGCCAAC
>DASXUT010000053.1 GCA_036504675.1 Bacillota bacterium
CGAAAGGAGCCCCGACAAGGTCTCCTTCGCCGCCCTCGGCGGGAAGATGCGTGGCGCCTACCATCTCGTTCACACCAGAGAGAACCAGTGGTTGCTGATGAAGACCGCGGACGACGTCCCCGCGGAGGAGACGAAGTGATGGACCGCTATGTCCTCGGGGTGACCGGGGCCAGCGGGGCCGTCTACGGGCTCCGGGCGATGGAGCTGCTTCTCAATGCCGAAGCCGAGGTGCACATGGTGATCACCGAGGCCGCTCGGAAGACCATTTCCCAGGAAATGGGGCTGGCCCTCCCGACCGAACCGGCCGGCCAGACCGAGGCCCTCCTCCGCTTCTGGATCGACCGCGCCCCGCGGCGGGCCGTCCCGGAGCGGGTACGGCGGGGCTTCTCCTGTTACGCCCCGGACGACCTGGGAGCGCCGCCCTCGACCGGGGCCTTCGCCACCTCGGGGATGATCATCGCCCCCTGTACGATGGCCGCCGCCGCGGCCGTCGCCGCCGGGCTGGCGGGCGACCTCATTGAACGGACCGCCGAGGTGACCATCAAGGAGGGACGTCCCCTGGTCGTCGTCCCGCGCGAAGCTCCGCTCAGCGGCATCCACCTGCGCAACCTGCTGGCCCTGTCGGAGATGGGGGTCCGCGTCCACCCGGCTTGCCCGAGCTTCGCCGGCGGGCCCAAGGACGTTGGCCGGCTCGTCGATTCGGTCGTCGTCAGGGCCCTGGCGTCGCTGGGGGTCGAGCCAGAGCCGGCGGAGGACCGCTTCGCCTCGCCGCGACCGGCTAAACGGTATTAGTCTCGGCCGATGTGAAGGTGCTCTGAAGACAGGAGCCGTCAAGCCCTCGGGCTCGACGCATTGTCAGGAGGGGCTTCCCGTGGCAACTCAGTTGGGTCTCATCTTCAGTGCCAGTCCCCGGGTTCGGCACACCGCGCCCAAGCGTTCTGGATCAGCATCGAATATCCAGCTAAGGACGAGAACTGGCCAGAATCCGTCTTCCCACGGCCAGACGATAGTCCTCGAGTTCGGCCACCTCCTTCCCACCCTTGCAGGACAGGCTAGCGCGCGGCTCCTATTGGGGCAAGTCAATCCCGGGGCCATTTAGCAGGTCAAGGACAAGGCCTCGAGTAAACGGAGGCCCAGGGCTCGGAGCCCCGGGCAACAAACGCGGCAAGCTACGGGTCGCCATTCCCACTCATGCCGGAACCGAGACCTTGGTCATTGATGTATGGTCTTGTCTTCCTTCATTGCCCGCCCCCACCGATGTTCTGGATGTAGTAGCCCGCCCCCTCATCGATGATGTTCACAAAGGCTGCCTTATTTAGGATCCATCCGCCGGGACCGATCTGACCGTTCGCCGGCAGCCAGTGGGAGAAGCTCTTTTCGCTGGCTGGCAGGACGGAGTATTCGACGAGAAAGGTGACTCTCCCGGTGGACGGCCACTCCGACCGGAACTGCAGTCTTTCGATCCGATAGTCCGACAATCGATGGCTGTCGTCAACGTCCGATGATTTATAGCCCAGCAGGTAATCGCCAAAGAGGCTTTGGCAGACATCGGCGAGTGTTGGACCCGCGGGAATAGGATTTTGTAGCGGAATCCGCTCCTCCCCAACTGACCCTCCGACGATTTTGGATTTGGCGCCAGCTTCGTAGACCTCGACTTTGGCGGCGGTTGGCAGTGTGGCGACAAAACCAAGAGTGACCGCCGCTTCGTCCACTCTGGGTGAAGACTCATGCGACTCCAGGTATTGGAACATGAACCGCCAGGTACCATCCGTGTAATCGGCGTTGACCAGACTCACCGCATTGCCGCCCCCGGCTTGCGAGCCCGCACTCACGACCAGAATGTTCCCGTCACCGAATAGCCCACCAAGGCCGAGCACCGCGCCCTTCTCCTCGTTCTTCGACTTAAGCCAACGAACGACCGGCCCAGGGAAACCGGACGTACCCACCGCGAAGGACCGCACCCCGTCCTGTGGCTGCGGCCACGGGAATTGACGCGCCAGGTGATACGTCCTTCCCCTATACGAGACAAGTTTACGGGATTCATCGTAGAGGAGCACCCGTCCCGGGCCTGAGAACCCGTCGGCAATGATCAAACGAAATCCGTCACCGGGGTTGATGCTCTGGCCCTCTGCTCGGCCCCCAACGGCCAGGCGAAACGATTGCAGGAACTCTTGCGCGGGCCTGCCGGTCAGGAGGTGGCACTGGAAGGGCCCAAGGATGATGACTCGGTCGGCGTTTTCCCCCAGCGGCAGATGAGAGCCGCAGCTGCAAGATAGGAAGGACACCACTAGAAGGACCGCAAGGAGACAAATGCTCCGTTTCATCGCTAACCTCCTTGGCTGAACCTCTTGGGTTTCTGACGGCCGCCTCGACAACTTGGTTTCGGATGCTCTGCCAGGACCGCTGAGCTTACCAAACATGCCTCTCCTTGAGAAGCGCAGGAGGCTAAGGGTGTTTACCGTTAGGTCCAGTTCACAAGAAGAGAGGCGCCGCATGGTTAGCTACCAATACGACGCCCAGGTGACCCGGCCTCTTTGTTTTGAGCTATCCTAGTTCCATGGAATGTAGTTGTTGACATGAACAAGATATATCTTGTCGCCCTGGACCACGATGCCGGAATACGGTACGTGGTAGTAGTCCCAGTTGTGGGCGTCTACCAGCGGAACCCCATCAGTGGTCCGACCCACGACTATAGCCACATGCTGAATTTTGTCGGGACCATCTGGACTCACGTAAGCCCAGTCATAGTAAACAGGATCACCTGTGTCAAGCTGCGAGGGACTCCCGACCTGCACACCTCTCGCTCCAGCCCAATAGCTGAAATGCGTTGGAGCGTAGGTCCACGTTGTGGAGGCCGTATCATCAGACGTTTGAGTTCCGCCTGTCCCGTTGTTGTTATACCACCAAGACGAATCGTACTGCCACCCTCCTGCGAATAATGCCTGAGATACGAAGTTGGCGCAATCGCCCCCATAATCTGGAGGGTTGTAGTTCTTGTAGGCGGGGTTGTAGTAGCTCGCGTCTCGTACATTGTAGCCGATCGTAGAGTTGTGAATGACCCAGCTATCGGCGTAACTTGCAGCGTTCGAGCGGTTATACGGAACATATATCACCTTCGGATTAACCACTGCATCTGGTGCAGAAGCGAGGCGTACGGTCGGGGTGGCTATATTCGGATTGCTGCAGGGCTGTCCCCAAACGAGCGGGCCCTCGTCGTACGCGTCGCTCACAATGCGCCAATTCGCGTTGGCATAGGCGAGAGTAATGTCATGCCATACACCGAGCCCAGAAAGGTTATCACCTCCAGCCGCGTCCTTCCACGAGAACATTATCACTTCATACGCTTTGAGCATCGCATTGTTTCCGTCAAGTGTAGGATCCATCATGTCTAGTCTGTCCAGCGTGAATGCGGTAATCGGTCCACCAAGCTTCTTTTCGACCGCCCGCCACGCCATCTGTCTGGAGGCCTCGTGTGCAATTGCGTCAGATCCTTGTACGTAGAAGCCCTCAAGGGCCTTGGTATTATTGCTGTTCAGTGCTCGAACCCGTTCTCCGAAAGCACGGTGGACAACATCCGTCACATCACGGGATCTGGAATCTGCACTCCCCGCTGCCCAGGCCGGCGAAACGCTGAACATGAGAACTGTCAGCACCACCAAGAGACTAATACACTTCCGACTTCTCAAACCTCTCACACTCCTTTTGGCTATAGCTAGATCTTAGCCGGTTTGTTCCTTCTCCGGTAATGTAAGGAATTCCTGCCATACTTTTCCGTGGTCGTTTAACATTTCGAATATTGCGGTCATAATTGATTGAATACAGGAACCGGGATGCTTGCAGAGATCGAGCTAATAGGTCATCCGGGGCATGAATCAACTTTGCCGGCGGTCTGAACTCGCTCGGGGACAGGCTAGTCCCGCATCAGAGCATACAGAGAGGCATTCGAACATGGCCCACCGAATCGTCCAAGAATTCCAGACCTCTCATTCGTAATGACAATCCAGGGGACCCCGCATTGCCATCGGCCCGGAAGAACGAGCGCCAAGCCGCAGGGCTTGGCGCTCTTGTTCATGGCGCTGGGGCATGTTCGGTTCTTTCTGATCATCGGACCATCAACGGCTGACCGCCTGCTCGATCTTCCCCCCGCCGACGACGACCTCATCATCATAGAAGACGACGGCCTGGCCGGGCGTGACCGCCCGCTGCGGACGATCGAAGGTGGCCCGGATGCCATCGCCGCCCTCGATCGGTTCGATGACCCCCGGGGCCTCCTCGGCCCCGTACCGCACCTTCACCCCGACCCGCATCGGGCCGTCCAACTGGTCGAAAGGGATGAAGTTGCAGCCGCCGGCCTCGAGCCCCCGGCTGTAGACATCCTCGGCGAAGCCGAGGACGACGGCGTTCTCGTCGGGCTCCAGGCGAACGACGTACATCGGCCGCTGGGCCGTCAGGCCGAGGCCCTTCCGCTGCCCGACGGTGTAGTTGGGCAGTCCGCGGTGGGTGCCGATGACCTGCCCGTGGATGTCCTTGAAGGGCCCCGGGGTGAAGGCCTCCGGGGCCCGCTCCCGGACGAAGCGGGCGTAATCGTCATCCATCACGAAGCAGATTTCCTGGCTCTCGGGCTTGTCCGCCGTCGGCAGCCCGCACGCCGCGGCCCTCCTCCGGACCTCGGGCTTGGTCAGCCCGCCCAGCGGCCAGAGGACGTGGGCCAGTTGGCCCTGGGTCAGGCCGTAGAGGGCGTAGGTCTGATCCTTCCGATTGTCCCGGGCCTTGAGGATGAGGTGTCGTCCGGTGCCCAGATCCCTGGCCACCCGGGCGTAGTGTCCGGTGGCGATGAACCGGCATTCCAGGGCCAGGGCCTTCTCCAGAAGAGCCGTGAACTTGACCACATGATTGCAGATGATGCACGGGTTCGGGGTTCGACCGCGGCTGTATTCAGCGACGAAGTCGTCGACGACCGCCCGCTCGAAGGTCTCTCTCAGGTTCAAGACATAGTAAGGGATGCCCAACCGGTCGGCGACCCGCCGGGCATCCTCGACGGCCACGAGCGAACAACAGCCACCATAATTCTCGGCCACTTCGGGGACGACGTCGGGCCAGATCTGCATGGTCGCCCCGATGACCTCATACCCCTCGTCCTTGAGCAACGCGGCCGCCAGCGAGCTGTCGACCCCGCCACTCATCGCCACCAGGACCCGTCCCTTGCTCAACGCTCAGTGCTTGTCCTTTCCACCATCAGCCGCCGCGGCCTTGGCCGCGGTCTTCGTCTCGGTGTCTGAGCCGGCGCCCACCGCCTGTCCGTTGCCGTCGGCCCCGCCGTGCCTGGCCTTGTAGTCCTTGATCGCCTCGTGGAGGGCATCGGCCGCCAGGTTCGAGCAATGCAGCTTGTTCGGGGGCAGGCCGCCGAGGGCCTCGGCGACGGCGCGGTTGGTGATATCGAGGGCCGCGTCGAGGGTCTTGCCCTTGACCATCTCGGTGACCATGCTCGACGTGGCGATGGCCGCCCCGCAGCCGAAGGTCTGGAACTTGACGTCCTCGATCCGGTCGTCCTTGACCTTGATCGCGATCTGCATGATGTCGCCGCAGGTCGGGTTGCCGACCCGCCCGATCCCATCGGGGTCCTTGATCTCGCCGACGTTCCTCGGGTTGTAGAAGTGCTCCATCACTTTTTCGTTATACATCTTCGTGATGCTCCTCCTCGGCGGGCGTGAGTGGCGCGGCCGCGTGGCCCTTGATCTTGTCGGCGTAGAGCGGTGACATCGAACGGAGCCGCCGGACTATGTCTGGCAACGTCCCGATGACGTACTCGATGTCCTCCATGGAGTTGTCGGTGCCGACCGTCAACCGCAGAGACCCGTGGGCGACCTCGTGCGGCAGGCCCATGGCCAGGAGGACGTGGGACGGCTCGAGGGAGCCGGAGGTGCAGGCCGAACCGCTCGACGCGGCGACGCCCTTCATGTCCAAGTTGAGGAGCATCGACTCGCCCTCGACGTACTCGACCGAGATGTTGGCGTTGGCCGGCAGGCGCTTCACCGGGTGGCCGTTGAGCTGAGCGTAATCGATCTGGGCCAGGAGCCCGGAGATCAGTCGGTCCCGAAGGGACGTGTTGTGGGCGATCCGCTGGTCGAGGGTGTTCTTGGCGATCTCGGCCGCCTTGCCGAAGCCGACGATTCCGGGGACGTTCTCGGTCCCGGCCCGTCGCTTGCGCTCGTGCGACCCGCCGAAGACCAGGGGCATCAGCTTGACCCCCTTGCGTTGGTAGAGGGCGCCGCAGCCCTTGGGCCCGTAAATTTTGTGCGACGACACCGACATGAAGTCGACCCGCAGGTCGTCCACGCTGACCGGCCAGTTGCCGTAGGTTTGGACGGCGTCGATGTGGTAGTAAGCGTTGCTGTGCTCCTTGACGATCCGGCCGATCTCGGCCGACGGCTGGATCGTCCCGACTTCGTTGTTGGCCCCCATGATCGTCACCAGGATGGTCTGGGGGGTCAAGGCCTTCCTGACGTCCTCCGGGTCGACCATCCCGTACTTGTCGACCGGGAGATAGGTCACCCGAAAGCCTTCTTTTTCGAGGTACTCACAGGTATGAAGGATGGCGTGGTGCTCGATGGCCGAAGTGATGATGTGGTTGCCGAACTCGCGCCGGCCCCTGGCCGTCCCCTGGATAGCCAGGTTATCGGCCTCGGTCCCGCCCGAGGTGAAGATGATCTCGGTGGGGTTCGCCCCCATCAGCGCGGCGATCTGCTCGCGGGCCTCCTCGACCCCCTTGCGGGCCTCCCGCCCGAAAGCGTGGATGCTCGACGGGTTGCCGAAGGCCTCGAGCATGTAGTGATCCATCATCCGGACGACTTCCGGTAGGACCGGGGTCGTGGCGGCGTGGTCAAGGTAAACTCGGCGTTGCTCGGCCATCTCTCTAGTCACGCTCCTTGAGGCTCGACTGGTTGTCTGGGGGGTTCACAGGTACAAGGAGTAGTTTTCGGCGTCAGTCCTGGCCTCGGTGACCAGGTCGGCCAGGGTCACGGAGTCGAGGGCCTTGGTGATGCTGTCCCGCAGCTTGACCCAGACGCTCCGGGCCACGCAGCCCTGGGACTTGGCGCAGTGCTGGTAGGGACCCTCGCTCTCGCTGGCGCAATCAACCGGGGCGATGGGGCCCTCGAGGACCCTGATGATGTCGCCGACGGTGATCCCTTGGGCCTCCCGGGCCAGCGTATAGCCGCCCTGGGCACCGCGGACGCCGGTGATCAGCCCGGCCTTGCGAAGGGGTCCGGCCAGTTGTTCGAGGTAGTTCTCGGAGAGACCTTGCCGTTCGGCCACGGCCTTCAAGGACACCGGCCCGTCCTGGCTGTTCAGGGCCAGGTCGACCATGGCCATGACCCCGTATCGGCCTTTCGTCGACAGCTTCACGGCCCTCTCCCCCCGTTTCTGCCGGCGACCAATTCCGAGTCGTCCGCTTGGTTATCCGCGTTAATCCTACCATCCCGCTAGGTATTTGTCAACGCTCCGCTCTCGTTTCGAAAACAGCCGTAAGGCGAGCTTTGGGGAAGCGGCGAAAGGGCTAAACTCGGGGCCTTTCGGACCCGATAAGAGTGATAGGAGTGTCCGGATTCGGGACAGACCCTCGCCCCCAAGACGGGGGGCAGGAGGCTTTCGAAAAGGGGCTCGTCAATTGGCACTCTCCTGGCGGCAGACGGCTGAACATTACCATCGGGGCTTGGTCCGACTGGTCGACGGTCGACCGACCGAGGCTCTGGCGGAGTTCGATGAGGTCGGTTTTCTCGGCGGGTTGTCTTCAGCCTACGATTACAATCGCGGGCTCGCTGAGCTTTGGGTCGGCGAACTTGACAGGGCCCTTGGGGACTTGCACCGGGCGGCCAAAGCCGCGGACGGACCCTCCCCGGCCCTACTTGGGGTGGCCGCGGCCAGCCTTCTGCTGGGGCGGGTATCGGACGCCCGTGCCGGCCTGGCGGAAGCGGCCAGGCGTATACCTCCTCTTCCGCGCCTGGCTTCATTGGCCTCCGTCATTGACGGGGTGACCGGCGGATCCAGGCTTACGGACTACCCGGCCCTGGTCGCCCGCCAGATGTCAGTCGCCCGGAAAGGCCACCATCCGCTGGTCCTCACGTTCCTGACCGACCCCCCAGTCCTTTGCGGTGGCCAACTGATCTACTACGAGTGGGTCAACGGAATGGCCGCGCGCGGCCATGAGGTCACCGTCCTGTCGCACGGTCAGGCGCCGCCGTGGAAAGAAGTGAAGGCGCCTTTCCGGACCCTGCCCCTCTCCCAGCGGCTCAGTGACGCGATCCCCCCGGGTGACGCCTCCTTCGGCATCTATTGGGACCAGATAGCCGATTTGGTCGCCGGAAACCCACGCTCCACGCCCTTCTATGTCTTCCAGGGCGACCCCTACATCTTCGAACGAGGCCACGAGCGGCTCTCGGCCGAATTGAGCCCACACGTGGCCAAGGTGGTCGACCACCTGTACGGCCAACCCTGCCGCCTAATCGTCATCTCCGATCTGCTTCATGACCTCTTGAAGAAGCATTATGACCGCGAGAGCGTGGTCGTCGAGAACGCCATCGAGCCCAGCCATTTCTTCCCGCGGCCAAAAACGTCCGTCCCCGGACGCCCCAGGATCGTCTTCATGGGCCCGGAGGCCGAGTTCAAGGGGACCAAGGAAATCAAGGTCGCCCTCGATCTCCTGCGGCAGCGAGGAGTGACTTTCGAGGCCATCCACATCTGTCCGAACCCGTCCGCTGATCCCTCCTTCACGGGCCTTTTCATTGAGGCCCCACCGCCCGAGGAAATCGGCCGGATCGTGGCCGAGGCCGACCTCCTCGTCTCGGCCTCCCACTATGAGTCCTTCGCCATGCCTCCGCTGGAAGCCATGGCCTGCGGGACGACGGTGGTCACGGCGGCCAACGACGGGGTCCGCCAATATGCCGTCGACGGCAGCAACTGCTTGATGTTCCCGCCTGGAAACATCGAAGCGATGGCCGCGGCCATCGAGTCGGCGATCAAGGACCAAGGGCTACGTGACCGCCTGGTTCAGGCCGGCCAAGCGGCGGCGGCCCGGTTCAGGTGGCCCAAGAGTCTTTCTAAACTGGAGGATATCGTTTGGGATCAGACCGTAGCCCTTCAGCCCGATCTGAGGCCATTGGCCAAAACGGTCGCCGAAGCAGAGGCCAGACGGGCGGGGGCCCGGAGCCAGACGGTCAGTGTCTGTATGATCGTCCGAAACGAGGCGAGCCACCTGGGGCGGTGCCTGGCCGGCATCGAAGAGGTCGCCGATGAGCTTGTCGTGGCCGACACCGGGTCGGCGGACCACTCGGCCCTGATCGCCATCCTCTTCGGAGGAAAGGTCGGCCCATTCCCTTGGGGTGACGACTTCAGCGCCGCCCGTAACTGGGTTCTGGACCAGGCCAACGGGGACTGGATCCTCTGTCTTGACGCCGACGAGGAACTCCATCCTGAGAGCATTCTTCCCCTGTTGGCGCTGGCCCGCTCAGACACCAGCGCCGACGCTTTCTATCTCACCGCGGAGAATCTCTGCGGCAGCGACGATCGGCAACCGGGTGACGACAGCAGGGTCTTGCGGCTGTTCCGAAACAACGGGGCCTATCGTTTCGAAGGGAGGATCCACGAGCAGGTCCTGCCCTCGATCATCAGGGCCGGTGGTCGGGTCGAGGCCTCGTCCATCCGCCTTCGGCACTATGGTTACCTGGGCGCCGAGACAGCGGCCAAGGACAAGCCCAGAAGGAACATCAGGCTCCTGGAGGAATGCCTGCAGGAGCAACCTGAGGACCTCTACCTGCGCTTCCAGCTGGCCAGAGAGCAGTTGCGGACGGGTGACGACGAGGCCGCCGTGGATACCTATGACCGGGTCGTCCGTGGGCTACTCAAACGGAAGGCGGCAGTGACCAGCGAGGACTTCGTACCGGTGGCCGTCCTGGGGGCGACCCAGATTCACCTGCGCACCGGGCGGGCGGCCCGGGCCAAGGAGATAGCCGATCAGTTCAGCCCACTCTGGCCCGATTACGCTGAACTGAACCTGACCCGTGGTCAAGCCCTGAGGTCCCTCGGCCACCATCGGGAGGCCGCCCGGGCATTCCTGGGGTGCATCGCCGGCGGCCCGTCGCCGGCCGGCCGATACAGCCTCACCTGGGGCCTTGGGGTCGTCGTAGAGGCCTGGCGGGAGCTGGGTCTGACCTACGAGGAAAGTGGGCACCCGGCGGAAGCGTTGGCCGCTTACCAGCAGGCCCTGGCAGTGTCGCCCGGCCATCCGGAGACTCTCCAGTACCTGTCTTCTCTGATCCTCAGATCGGAGCACCCTCAAAAGGCCTTCCCGCATTTGGTCGGGCTTGTTTCCGGGGCCGACGACCGACTGGCCCTGGGGCCGGCGACGGTCGTCGCCAAGGCTTCAATCAAGGAACGGTTCCCCCAGTTCGCCGAAGAGCTCTTGACCAAGGCCCTGGGGCCGTTGGTCAAAGCCGGAACGGCCTCGCCGGACCAAGAGATCCCCCTCTACTGGCTGGCCATCGCCCTGGAAGCTCAAAACCGCTATGACGAGTCTGGGGCCATCTTCGCCCGCCTAGCAGACTGCCCCGACGTCGGCCGCGAGGCCCGTTGGCACTGGGCCCTCCGCTCGGTCCTGGTTGGACGACCCGTCGAAACGGCTGATTGTCTGGGTCCCTTGACGGAGAGGGCCCCCGCTGAAGCGGGTCTGTATCTCGAACTCGCGCGAGTCATGGCCGCCGGCGCCGGGCCCGGATCAGGCGGCCGCGCGGCGACCACCGAGACCGTGCCTCAGCCCCTGACGGGTGCCAGGAAAGCCTTCATGTCCCTGGCCGAACACCTGTGGGACTTGGGGGAAGCGGGTGCCTTCGAGGGCTTGATCAGTTTAGCCGGACGCGTCTTTGAAAACGCCGGAAAGGCCGCCCGGGAGTTGGGCAAACTGTACTACCGGCGGGGGGCCGAGGATGAAGCCCTGGCCTGTCTGGTGCGGGCGGCAGAGAACGGGGCCAGCGATGGGGATTCCCTGGCCTGCCTTGGAAAGCTGGCCTGGCGGAGAGGTTTGCCCGAGGACGCCGTCGAATTCCTGCGACGCTCGATTTGGGCCGACGCCGGTCGGTTCCAGGCCTGGCTTGATTTAGTCAGAGTCTTGGTGGACCTCGACCGGCGTGGGGAGGCGCTCAAGGTGGTCCAGGCGGCTCTGGCCGGGCCGTTCCGTGGACATGCCGTCTTCTTGGCCCTGGAGCAGGAACTTGCCGCCGGGGCGGCATGACTCTGGGGGTATTGCGAACCGTGAGGGATGATCTCTTCGATTTCAGCCGGCGGAAGCTCCTCAGTCAGGAAGGACCACTGGCGGCCAGAATGCGCCCGAAGGCCCTTGATGAGTTGATTGGACAAGAGAAGGTCGTCGGCCCCGGTCGGCTGCTGCGGCGGATGATCGAAGCGGACCGGCTGTCTTCGATCATCCTGTGGGGCCCCGCCGGTTCCGGCAAGACGTCCCTGGCCCGGGTGGTCGCCGAGACGACTGAGTCTGAGTTTGTTGAGTTGAGCGCGGTGACGTCCGGGGTGGCCGATGTCCGCCGGGTCATCGAGGAGGCCGGCGACCGACTGGGTCAGCACGGTCGGCGGACGATCCTCTTCATCGACGAGCTCCATCGCTTCAACAAAGTGCAGCAAGACGCCCTTCTACCCCACGTTGAGAAGGGGATCATCACCCTCATCGGAGCCACCACGGAGAACCCGTACTTTGAAGTCATCGCCCCGCTGGTCAGTCGATGCCGGGTCTTTCGTCTGGAGCCCTTGGATAGCGCGGCCCTGGCAACCATCGTCCTACGCGCCCTGGCCGACCGTGAACGGGGACTGGGCAACTACCGCGTGGAATTGACCCCTGAGGCCCTGGCTCATTTGGTCGAGACAGCCAACGGCGACGCCCGGACCCTGCTCAACGCGGTCGAACTGGCCGTCCTGACGACCCCGCCGGATCCGGATGGAGTTCGACGAATCACCCTCCCCATCGCCGAAGAGTCCATTCAGCGCCGGGCCTTGACCTACGACAAGACGGGCGACCAGCACTATGACACGATTTCGGCCTTCATTAAGAGCCTGCGCGGCAGCGACCCCGACGCGGCTCTCTACTGGTTGGCCCGGATGCTTTACGCCGGGGAGGACCCCACCTTCATCGCCCGCCGAATGGTCATCCTGGCCTCGGAGGATGTCGGCAACGCCGACCCCATGGCCCTCGTCCTGGCCACCGCGACCTTTCAGGCCGTGGAATCCATCGGGATGCCGGAGGCCCGCATCCCACTGGCCCAGGCGGCAACCTACCTGGCCTCCGCCCCTAAGAGCAACGCCGCTTACCTCGGGGTCGACGAGGCCCTCAGGGACGTGGCCGACAAGACGATCCACTCTGGTGTACCCCGGCACCTCAGAAATCCAGTCGCCAAGGGCCTGGCCGACATGGGGCATGGCCAGGGCTACCGTTACCCGCACGATTTTGCGGGCCATTTCACGCCTCAGGAGTACCTTCCGACGGAGTTGCGTGGGAAACTATACTACCGTCCAAGCGACGAGGGGCGCGAGAAGGAACTGAAGGAGCGTTTGGAGAGGCAGTGGCCCGAGCGGAGGAGGACCCCCAATGGTACGGCCGGAGATCGACCCGGCCGGTGATCGAGGAAGGAAAGGCGCCCGGTGGCTGAAAGCCTCCGGGCGCCTCGGTCTCTTGCGACTTTCCTCTTCCCGGCTCGGGTGGTCGGCCCGGGCTAACCCCCGGAGGCCGCCCGACATGCGTCCGGCGATGTCTTCGTTCGGGTCCGGGCGCGCCGCCGGATGATTTCCAGGGCGCCCTTGGGGTGGCCGACCCAAGCCATCTCGAACGGGATCGACGCGGGGTTTGGCGCGGGACAGCCGAGATGGAAGTCACCATCGCCGGTCGGCAGTTCCCCGGAATCGGCCGGCAGGATGAGGAGCCTCCCCGAGAGGGCGCTTTTCCTGGGCCTGGGCTGTCCTCGGCCGATGATGAGTGTGACGAGATGGTCCCTTTTCGCCAGGGCATTGGCCACCTCGATCATCGCCGAACGCTCAACATCGGTGGCTTCCGGTCCGAGGTGGAAGTTCAGTCTCAGGCGCTTGCCGTCACCGGCTGGTCGGGCCCGGATCAATCCCGCCGAGACTGCGGCGAGGCCTGCGCGGGCTAAGCGGTGGTCGGGGACCAGCCGGAGCACTTCCCGGAGAACAGTCTCGCCCTTGAAGGGATCCCCGGCGCAGGTGCAGGCAAAAGCCAGATGATAGAGGGTCGCCGGGTCATTGGGAAGGAGGCGCGCCGAGCGACTGAAGGCCAGCTCGGCTTCGCCCCACCGTTCCTGCTTGAGCCGGACGATACCGAGGTTGTACCAGACCTGGGCCGGTCCGAGGCCGGAATACCGCCGGTCGCTCGGCAGGTCTTCGATTGCCTCCAAAAAAAGCTCCTCGGCGCGGCTCACTTCCCCCCGGGCGAAAAGTCCGGCCCCGAACCCGCCCAGGGTCCTCACCCATTCGGCCCGCAGGTGATCGGCTTCGTGAGGTCCCACAGCCAGTGCCTTCGTCAGCTGTTCCCTGGCCTCTACGGGCATCGGCCTCGTGGGCCGGGTTCGCAGGGCGCAGGCCAGCTTGGCCAGGATGTCGGCCCGTTTGGCCGGGGACAGGCGGCGGCCGCCGAACTGTCTCTCAGGGGTCCAGTTCGCGAGGTGGCTGCGGATAGCCAGTACGGCGTCATCCTCGTTCCGGTTGTCGTTGCTCATCTGCCCGGGGTGGACACGCGTCTTCACCAAAAGACCCGCGGCGAGCCTGATCCGCCGGCCGGTGGTGATGCGCAGCCACATCTCATAGTCCTGGGCGTACGTGAAGGCCGGGTCGAACCGGCCGACCTCCTCGATGACCGCCCGGCGGATCATCACCGAGCATCCGTTGATGAAATTCGACTTGACCAATTCGAAGAAGGCCGAGTCGTCAGGATACTCACCGACCCGGGTGGAGCCGATCGGCCGGCCGCACTGGTCGATGATCTCCCACCCCGAGTAGACCAGGGCCGCCTCAGCGTCGCGGGAGTATACGTTCAACTGTCTCTCCAGCTTATCGGGCACCCACAGGTCGTCCGAGCTGAGCCAACAAACGAATTCGCCGGCGGCCTGCTCGATCCCCGTGTTGAGGGCCCGGGCGACGCCGCCGTTGGCCCTGGTGACCGGTTTAACCCGGGGATCCCTGGCCGCGTAGGCCGTAAGAATAGCCGCCGTGCCGTCGGTCGACCCGTCATTGACGACAATCAGTTCCCAATTCCCGTAGGTTTGGGCCAGGACACTCTCAATGCTTTCCCCGACGAAGGCAGCCTGGTTGTAGGTCGGCATGACCACCGACACTAGGGGCCCCGCGTTCGCCGGACCACCGCTTCCGCTTAGCTCACGCATCTCAGGGCCCTCCGCCCGGCCTCCCTGATTCGCCCCGGAAGATCGACTTTGTAGACTTCAGCCATCCATTCGACCGTCTTTGGGATCCCGATTTCAAGCGGGACAACCGGGTTGTGGTCGAGGAGCCGCTGAGCCTTCGAGATGTCCGGGCGCTTATTGACCGTGTTGTGCTTGTCCTCCGGGAGGTACTCGACCAGGGCCGGGTCGGCCCCGGTGGCCGCCAGGACCAGTTCACTGAGCTCTTTCACGCTCCGATACTCCGTCCCGCCGATGTTGACGACCTCGCCCGGGACAAACCGGTCGCAGGCCCGGGCCAGCGTCGGGATGAAGTCGTCGATGTACATGAAGACCCGACAATAGCCTTCAAAGACTTGATAGGTCTGGTTGTGCAGGGCGCGGTAGGCGAAAAGGCAGACCACACTGCGGTAGTTATGGTAGTATTCGCCGGGACCATAGGCGTTGAAGAAGCGCAGGCGCATCACCGGGACGCTGTAGCGCTTCTCGAAGTTCATCACCTGGACCTCGTTGACCCACTTGGTCAGGGCGTAGTCGTTATGCTGGACGATGGTCTTCAGCTTGGGCAGATCCTCGGTCAGGATGGGCTCATCGGCCTCCCCATAAATCTCCGACGAACTGGCGAAGATGAGCCTGAACCCCTTCTTCCGCTGGAACTCGAGGACGTTGCGGGTCCCGATGACGTTGGTCTCCCAAAGGGTGTCGTAGTACTCCTCGCCGTTGATCCGCCCGAACTCGGCGGCCAGGTGGTAGACGTAGTCATAGCCCTGCTCGAACACCCGTTCGAGCTGTCGGTAGGACGAAACGTCGGCCCGGATATAGCGCTCCTCCGGGTGGTGCTGGAGGTCGCATTGCCAGACCTCGTGACCGTTGGCTTCCAACTGGGCCACGAGGGGCCGCCCAAGGGTTCCGTGACTTCCGGTGACCAGGATCTTGGCCATTACCTCCGACCTCCCATCAAGCCGGCCTCAGCCGCCACCCGCGACTTCGCCGGGTGGACTTCGATCCGGCCGCGTTCAATGATCACGTCGTAGTCGGCTCCCGCCTCCTCTACATGGAAGCCGGCCCGGATGAGTTCCGCCGGGGTCAGGGTTTCGTCGGAGACGTCGATGGCGACCCCCTTGCCCTCAAGAGCCTTGACCAGTTCCACCGCCTTGCTGAACTTGAGCTGGGCGGTACCCTTCTTATAGGACACCCCGCGGACCAGGACCCGCTGGGGACGCCCGGCCAACACCCGGCCGACCAGGTCCTCCCGATAACGGCGGTCGGCGTTGACCGCCCCGTCGAAGAGGGCCGACTTGGGTTCGTACTTGGCCTCCTGTAACAGGCGGATGTCTTTGGGCAGGCATTCCCCGCCGATGCCGCACTCAACTCCCGGCAGGTTGATGTTGCCCTTGGTGTTCATTGCCTCGCGGACCTCGCTGAAGTCGAGGCCCCGCTCGCCACAGATCATCGACAGTTCCTCGGCGAAGGCGATGTCTACGAAACGATAGGCGTTCTCGGCCATCTTGGCCAGCTCGGCCACCTCCGGCTGGCTCACCGGCAGGAGCCTCGGGACGAAGTGACTGTAAAAGGCCGTCCCGCGCTTGAGGCAGGCCGGGGTGACCCCGGCGATGACCCGGGGCGGATCGAAGACCGATTGGTCCTGACCGAACATGATCCGGTGCGGGCAGGTGATGAGGAAGTAATCCCTCCCGGCGGCCAGCCCATGACCGGCCAGCTTGGCGGCCACCCGGCCGGTGGTCCCCAGCGGCACCGTCGACTCGATCGAAATCAGCGGGCGCCGGCTCAGGTCGAACCCCTCGACGACCCGGGCGAGGTTGTCGCCCCTGACCGAAATGGCGATCAAGTAAGCAGAAATCGGCGTCCCCGAAGGCAGGGCGGTAAACGCCCGGACCCCTTGCCGCCGAAGGCGCCGAACCAAAGGCTCTTCGATATCAATCCCAATGACCTCACCCTGGACTCGCGAAACCAAAGAACGATACAGGTTCTCGCCGATGTTGCCGAGCCCGACAACGCAGATTGCGCCGTCCGACCCAGCCTCGGTCAGCCTGGCCATCCTTGGCCACCTCCTGGATATTGCCGGCCCGTCCCTGGGGCCGCCTGTGTTACACCCCTTATATCGGCTCCTCGCTGGCTTTTGTTTACCGGGAGGAAATGGAAAAGGCAGTCCCTCGGGGGGCTGCCTTCAACTATCAACCGCAACTCGCCGGTCGGTAACCTCCGCTTCCTGGCCCTTTCATGACCCCTGGCCGATTCAGGCCTCCTTCATCACCCGGGCCACGGCCATCAGGACCGCGTCGACATCCTTCCGGTCGATGTCCTTGTGGGTGACCATCCGGATCCGCCGGCCCATTGACGGGTTGACCAGGATGCCCTGCTTCTTCAACTCGGCCGGGAGGACCTGTCCATCGACCTTGGGGTGGGAGATCTCGAAGTAGACGATATTGGTCTCGATCGAAGCCGGGTCGAGTTCGATCCCGGGGATCGCGGCCAGCCCTTCGGCCAGGACCTTGGCGTTGGCGTGGTCCTCCGCGAGGCGGTCGACCATCTTCTCCAGGGCGATGATCCCGGCCGCGGCGATGACCCCGGCCTGACGCATCCCCCCGCCCATGACCTTGCGGCTCCTGCGGGCCCGTTCGATGAACTCGCGGGACCCGGCCAGGATCGAGCCGACCGGGGCCGAGAGACCCTTAGATAGGCAGAACATGACCGTGTCGCAGGATTGGGTGAGGTCGGTGACCGGCCGCCCGAGGGCCACGGCGGCGTTGAAGATGCGCGCCCCGTCGACATGGACGTTGAGACGGTGCTGCTTGGCCAGGTCATAGACGGCCTTCATCTGTTCTGGACGGACGATCACGCCGCCGGCCCGGTTGTGGGTGTTCTCCATGCAGACCAGGGTCGTCGGCGGATGATGGAGGTCGTCATCGCGGATGGCCGCCTTGACGTCCTTGGGGTCGAGGATCCCGCGGTCGCCCCTGACCGTCCGGACCTGCGCCCCAGACAGGCTGGCCACCCCGCCGAGTTCGTAGTAGAAGATGTGCGATTCGGCCTCGAGGATAACCTCGTCGCCGCGGCGGGTGTGGGTCATCACCGCGCACTGGTTGCCCTGCGTCCCGCTGGTCACATAGAGGGCGGCTTCCTTCCCGACCTTGGCGGCCGCCAGTTCCTGCAGGCGATTGACCGTCGGGTCCTCGCCGTAAACGTCGTCGCCGACCTCGGCCTCGGCCATCGCCCGGCGCATCTCCGGGGTCGGAGTGGTGACGGTGTCGCTTCGAAGATCGATGTATTGGCCCATCTTTGATCACCCCTTGAACGTCTTGGGTTCGACGTCCGGCCGACAAGTCCTGCGAAGCGACGGCGGCCGAGGCGGACTGGGAGAGGGTTCAAAGGGCCATCGCGGGCCCCGGAAACAGACAAGGACGGCCAGCCGACTGACCGTCCTTGTGGTCCGAAATAGGGAACCCCACCATGCCGTGACGCCCCGTGTTTTGAACCTGCTTACGCAGGTGGGTGTCCTCCCGATGGCTCCCAGCGTCCCCTGGCACCCTTTGGTAGGTGGGGGCATGCTGTCGACCGCCGAAGTACAGACTCCCTAGGTATTGATGTTGGCTCAAAACCTATCGGACTTACACGCACACGGCAGGGTATCCGCGAAGCCTCAGAACTGATCGGCCGCGTCTGTGGCTCTTGCGACTCCGGTACTTATGATACCACTCCAACAGAAGCAAATGCAAGTCGGATAAAGATTTGCGTCGCAGCGCCTTTAGACTGGAATCGCGAAGGGTTTGCCTTCAAAGGGCGAACGAAAGTGGCGGAATCGGAAGGAATGGCGCCCCCGCACGTGGAATGTTTTTGGGAATCGCCGGAAAGCTTTAGCCCGGGAATCATAAGCAACCGCGGCGTAAGGCCCGGAAAAGCTGGCAAAAATCAAGCATTTCTGGCATTGCCAGCCGTGATATCCATGTTATAATAGGTTTATATGTTTGTCATGTTCCGTCGAATTGTGCCGGCAAAGCTCCTGGAATCCCAACCGGTCTGCGGAATAGACTGGTACAAGTAAAGCAAGGAGGCAAGAGGGGCTCATGAAGAAGGTTTTAGCACTTATCCTTTCCCTGTGCCTGGCGGTGGGCGGCATCCTGCTCCTCGTCGAGGCCAACAAGCCGGCAAATGCGGCTGGTGGTACCGTTTCGGTTCAGGTGAAACCCGTACACAAGTTGGTCCTCACCCTAAGTACCCTATCGGTAGACTTTGGCGTGGACATGTGGCCGGGAGATACGGCGACGGCCGCTTCCCCCATCGGAGTGACGGTCGTGTCGAGTAAGGCCTGGAATCTCACCTATGACGCGAGTGGGTTCCTGCCCGCCCCGGCGGCCTTCCCCCTGGCCAGCCTCAAGTACGGTGCGGCTTCAAATGGGACGGGCGCCGTGCCCTTCTCCTCAACCGGCACCCTCGTTACCGGGGCGCCTAAGACGTCCAAGGCTGGGGAGACCAACTCGTATTACTACACACTGACAATTCCCGATACAGCTGTGTCCGAGACCGTCTACACCGCTTCGGTGGTGTACACAGCGATACAGTAGCCGTGCGGGCTGCGCAGTGGTCTAGCAAATGGGAGTTGGAAGCCGCCAGGTCTCCAGCTCTTTTCTTTTCGGGTCTTTCCTTCGGTTCAACGTAGACCCGGGCCAGCCACGCCGGGTGCCGATGAATCCCTCTGATCTGGGAGGAGAGCGGCCCATTGAGGACAAGAGCCTTCGCCCGTCTGCTTCTGACCTGGTTGGCCTTCGCCCTGGTTTGGCCGACTCCGGCCTTTGCCGCCGCGGGCATCGGGGTGTCCCCGGGCGTGATTGAAGTCGAGGCCATGCCCGGGCAGGTCATCGAGAAATCCGTGACCGTCTCCAACGAGGGGGACAGTCTGATCGATCTTCGCGCCTACGCCAGGGATCGGCGGGTCCAGCCGGGAGGGCAACTCGTTTTCCTTCCTCCGGGCAACCCAGTTGATTCCGCAGCCACTTGGCTGACCATCGACCCCGCTGAAGTCACCCTTCAGACCGGCAAGGAAGCGGTTGTCCGTTGGAAGGTGTCGGTACCTCAACAGGCCAGCCCCGGTGACCACGTCGCCGTCATCTTCTTCGAAGATGCCCCCAAGACTCAAGGGGGCGGGTTGGTCATTGGGAGCAGAGTCGGTGTGGTCATCCCGGTTCACGTCGTCGGAAACACGGTTATGTCCGGCAAGCTCAGCAGCTTCCGCTGCCCGCCGGTACCGATCCAACTTAGACTTGTTCTCTTTGGGAAGAAATTGCTTTGGCGGACATGGGTGCCAGCCTTCCCCATTACCGAGCGCGGGCCCCTTAAGTTTGAGGCCGGCATTGAGAACACAGGAAACGTCCGCCTGGCGGTTGGCGGCAAGGTAGAGATAAGAGACGTCTTTGGCCGAACCGTCACCACCATCGAGACGCCGGAGCCGATCAACATCTATCCACGTGATAACGGCAGTCTCACTCTTACTCTTGAACAAGTCCCCCTCATCGGCCGCTTCGTTGCCCTTGGTCGGTTCAGACTGGGCGACCAGGAGGTGACCGCCAGGACGGTATTCTACACGTTCCCAACCCGCAAGGCGGCCGGGGTAGCCCTTCTGCTCTTGGCCGGTCTGATCTTCGTTGGCCTACGGCGCCGTGGCCGAAGGGTCACCCCTTCGGAGACGGCCGGGCAGTCCCAACCATCCCCCGCGCCATCGTCACCACCGCCATCACCACCGTCATCGTCGCCGGGCGGTGTTCCCACGCGCAGGGAACGGAAGAAGCAGCGATAACCAGTCAATGACAAGACACCGACCGGAGCCTTCCGGTCGGTGTCGCCTTATTAGGGTGTGAATGAGTCAGGGTGTCGCCTCAGGGGGTTGGAACAATAACGTAGCTGAGCGCTTCCAGGGGATACTGGCCGACCTCGCCCTCTATCCTGAAACGGTGCTCAAAACGGTAGCCCTTCGTGGGCCGGCCCCGCTCAAGTGGTTGGTCCAGGGCGGCTTCCAGGCCATCCCCGTTGACTAGCGTGACCGAACCGGACGTGGCGGCAGGGCTCATCCTTTCCGCGCTTGCCAACAACTCCCAACCCGTATTGGCTTTGACGGTACCGCTTACAATCAGGACGGTCGAGCCCCCGTCACGCTCTTCCCTTACAGTGTCCACTGTGAGCTGAAGGCTCTTCTTCACTTTCACCTTGACGGTGACCACCCCTGAGTTCGATGCCGCCGGGGTGGCTTCACCGGCGTCACCGGATGGGGCACCTTCCGCCACCACCATGGCGGCTGGGGGAGCCAGGTTGGCGATGAGGACGGCCGTCAACCCCAGGATGAGCCAGGTCATGAGACTGCGTCTATGCGTAATCGTCGCTCCCTTCGGCAGCCTGGCGGTCCGTGCCGGGTGCCTGGAAACGCCACCCCGGCCTTGGGACCCATAGCTTTGCGCCCCCGCCTTCCGACGGGTTAGCCTTTATCGAGTAGAGGGACTGACGCTGGCCTTTGGGCCAAGAAAAGCCCCGCCTACCGGGTTAATCGGCGAGGCGGGGCCGGTCGTCCAAAACGCGAGTTCCCGATTGGCGGAGGAAAAGCGAGCCCGGTGGCGGTATTGCCGGGTCTACTCCGGCTTGTCGACCGCCAAACCCAATTCCCCCAGCTGCCTCGGGGAGACCGGCGACGGGGCCCCGGTCAGGAGGTCGGAGGCACTGGTCGTTTTGGGGAAGGCGATGACGTCGCGGATGGTCTCGGCCCCGGACATCAGCATGAGCATCCGGTCCAGGCCGAAGGCGATGCCCCCGTGGGGCGGAGTCCCGTATTCGAAGGCTTCCAGGAGGAAGCCGAACTTCTCGCGCACCTCTTCGGGCGACAGGCCGAGGGCGGCGAAGACCCGTTCCTGAACGTCCCGGCGGTGGATCCGGATACTCCCTCCGCCGAGTTCGACGCCGTTCTGGACGAGGTCGTAGGCCACGGCCCGGACGGCCCCGGGGTCGGCTTCGAGGAGCGGCAGGTCCTCGTCTCGGATCGAGGTGAAGGGGTGGTGCATCGCCACCCAGCGGTCCTCCTCCCGGCTGTACTCGAACATCGGGAAGTCGGTCACCCAGAGGAAACGGTCGATGGTGCGATCGATGAGGTCCAGACGCTTCCCAAGCTCCAGTCGCAGGGCTCCGAGGGCGGCGGCGACCACGCCCGGCTTGTCGGCCACGAAGAGAGCCAGGTCGCCGGGGCCGGCGCCGAGGTGGGAACGCAGGTCGCCCAGGGCTTCAGGACTGAAGAACTTGGCGATGGGCGAGCGGATCTGGTCCCCCTGATTCCCCTCGAAGGCCATCCAGGCCAGCCCCTTGGCCCCGTAGCCCTTGACGAACTCGCCCAGTTCGTCGAGGACCTTCCGCGACCAGGTGGCGGCGCCCGGGGCGACCACCGCCTTGACCAGGCCGCCGGCGGCCGCGGCTTCGGCGAAGACGCGGAAGGGCGAACCCTTGACCGCCCCGGTCAGGTCGACCAGCGGCATCCCGAAGCGCAGGTCGGGCTTGTCCGAACCGTATTCGGCCATGGCCTGATGCCAGGTCATCCGGGCGATGGGCAGGCTGATGCGGCGGCCAACCACCTGCTCGTAGACCTCGGCCATCATCGCCTCCATCATCCCCATCACGTCATCCTGGTCGACGAAGGACATCTCCACGTCGACCTGAGTGAACTCGGGCTGGCGGTCGGCCCGCAGGTCCTCATCGCGGAAGCAGCGGACGACCTGGAAGTACCGGTCGAAGCCAGAGACCATCAGGAGTTGCTTGAAGAGCTGCGGGGACTGGGGCAGGGCGAAGAACCGGCCCCGGCTGACCCGGCTGGGGACCAGGTAGTCTCGGGCCCCCTCGGGGGTGCTCTTGGTCAGCATCGGCGTCTCGATCTCGAGGAAGCCGTGGCGATCGAGGAAGTTGCGGACGGCCATCGTCACCTGGTGGCGGAGGATCAGGTTCCGCTGCATCCTGGGGCGTCGCAGGTCCAGGTAGCGATAGCGCAGGCGGGTGGTCTCGTCGACGGCCGGGGTGTCGGCCGCCTCGGCCACATAGATCGGCGGGGTCAGGGACGGGTTGAGGATCTCGATCTCGGCCGGGAAGACCTCGACCTCGCCGGTCGACAGCTTCGGGTTGACCTGCTCGGGGTCGCGCCGCGAGACGGCCCCGCGGACGGCGACGACGAACTCAGACCGCAGCCCATCGGCCGTCCGGTGGGCCTCCGGGTTCTTCTCCGGGTTGAAGACCAGCTGGACCAGCCCTGAGCGGTCACGGAGGTCGATGAAGATCAGGCCGCCGTGATCGCGGCGCCGGTGGACCCAGCCGGCCAGAGCCACCTCCCGGCCGATGTCCTCGGCCGACAGCTCCCCGCACCCGCTGGTCCGCTTGATGGCCTCGCTCACCTGGCCTCCCCCTCCCCTTCGACGGCTCCGACCGTCGGCTCCGCCTTCACCGAGGCCAACCGCGCCGCCAAGTCGGCGGCGGCCACTCTCTCCTGCTTACGGGTGGCCAAATCGCGCAGGGTCACCTGGCCCGCGGCCAACTCCTCGTCGCCGATGATGGCCACCCAGCGGGCCCCGGTCCGGTCGGCGTACTTGAACTGTGCCTTGAGGCTGCGGCCGAGGTAATCGAGGTCGGCGGCGATGTCGGCCGCCCGCAGATGGTGGACGACGTGCATCGCCTGGCCCGCCGCGGCCTGGCCGATGGCGGCCACGAAGACGTCCAGGACGGCCTGGGACGGCGGGGTCACGCCTTGCTTCTCGAGGGTCAGGAGAACCCGCTCGATGCCCATCCCGAAGCCGACCCCCGGGGTCGGGTCGCCGCCGAGGACCTCGATCAGGCCGTCGTATCGGCCTCCTCCGCAGACCGTGCTTTGAGCACCCAGAGGCGGGTAGATGATCTCGAAGACGGTCTTGGTGTAGTAATCGAGGCCGCGGACCAGCCGCGGGTTGATCCGGAAGGGGATGCCGTAGCCGGCCAGATAGGCGTGGACCGCCTGAAAATGCTCGGCGCACTCCGGGCAGAGGTGCTCGGAGGCCACCGGCGCAGCCTCCAGGTGCGGGCGGCAGGCCTCGTTCTTGCAGTCGAGGACCCGCAGTGGGTTGCGCTCGAGCCGTGAACGGCAATCCTCGCACAGGAGCTCGACCTTTGATTGCAGGTAAACGACGAGCTTCTCCCGGTAGGCGGGACGGCACTTGGGACAGCCGATGCTGTTGATGGTCACCTCGAGGCCGGTCACACCGAGCCGGCCCAGGTAATCGACGGCCAGGGAGATGATCTCCGCGTCGAGGGCCGGGTTCTGTGAGCCGAAGGCCTCGATGCCAAACTGGTAGTGCTGGCGCACCCGCCCGGCCTGGGGCCGCTCGTAGCGGAAGACCGGCTCGACGTAGTAGAGCTTGGTCGGTTGGGACTGGGCATAGAGCTTGTCCTCGAGGAAGGCCCGGGCGGCCGGGGCGGTGCCTTCGGGCTTCAGGCTCAGGCTGCGGCCGCCGCGGTCCTTGAAGGTGTACATCTCCTTCTCGACGATGTCCGTGGCTCCGCCCACCGTCCGCTCGAACAGCTCACTGTGCTCGAAGACGGGCGTCCGGATTTGCTGGTAGCCGTAAAGGCGGCAGACGTGGTGGACGAGGCCCTCGACGCGGTGCCAACGGTCCATGTCCGCCGGCAAGTAGTCGAGTGTCCCCCTCGGCCGCGTGGTCAGCATGGTCGTTCCCCCTACCGGTTTTGGTCTAATTCCACATAATGACAAAGGGATTTAGCCCTAGCAGAAGTAAGTTTTACACCTATTACTCCTTAAGGAGCCAAGTCATGGCCGAAGATAACGGCCGGAACCTCTTGCCCCTGCCCCGAAACCCCATCGCCCGGACGCCCATGTCGCCGTCCGGCCCGTCGGGATCGTCGGACGAATCCGACTCCGGGTCAGGCGGACCCGGCCGCCAGAAGCCGACTGCGTCGCCGCACGACTTCGAGGCCCGGCCGCATCGGAGCGATGCCCATCGGACCCGTAATCCGGTGCACTTCATCCTCCTCCTCGGCCTCGGCGCCCTCATCGCCGGCGCCCTCGCTCTGGGACTGTTCTTCATCAGCCCGTCCAGCATCGGGCTTCTCCGCGAGGAGTACGTCGGCCAGGAGGTCCTCTCCTTCCAGCGGGTCGTCGTCGACGACCCGTACCTGAAGATCGACGTCAAGGACGGGCAACTGGTGCCGACCTACCGTGGCCCGCGGGTGACCGGTGTGGTCATCCTGGGCAACGGCCTCTATCGGCTGGTCCCCCCGCCTGAACAGGCCGACGTCCTCTCGGCCACGCTGGCGTCGGGAAACCTGCAGGACTCGTTCACCGCTATTTACCTGCCCCTGACCTACCAGGAACTCGAAGAGATGAAGGACCGCTCGTCGGCCAAGCCGACCGATTCGCCGCCGTCCCTCGAACGGGCCAGGACCATCGTCTCCGACCTGAAGCGCGAACTCAGGCTGGTCGGGATCTTCGGGGTCAATCGTGAGTTCCAGTCGGGGGCCGAGTCCGAGGCCATCCAGATCTTCGGCGATCAATTCGGCCGGGTCCGGATGTACCTGGGGCGCCAGGTCACCCTGAACTTCCCCTCGTCCGGCCTCCGTTTCAGCTTCCCCAACCTGTACTCGGGCACGGGCATGTTCTTCCTGGTCTATGCCCAGCCTAAGGTCCTCCCCATCTCCGTGCTGCTGCTGGCGGTGATGGTCGGCTTCCTCGGGGCGATGGTCTACGTCCTGACCGTGGACTCCAATCCGGCCTACACCCATCGCTCGATCATCGAGCGTGAGGCGGAACTTCGCGACTGGCCGCCGCGGGCGTCCCTCTATGCCGCCGGGATCATTTCCTTCTACCTCATCCTGGCCGCGCTGGTCGGAGCCTACCTGCCCGGCCGGATCATCGGGACCCTGGCCGACCTCGTCGTGGCCGGGTTCATCCTCCGCCTCTTTCTGCGGGCCAAGGTCACCTGGAAGCGCCTCGGCCTGCGTCGCGAGGAACTGACCCGCAGCCTGCTGGTGGGCGGGGCGGTTGGGTTCCTGACGGTCAGCGCCGGGGCGCTCTCCTTCCCCGCCGGGCTGCAGCACCTCAGTCCCCTCGGGCTCGTCCGCCAGTTCTACTGGTCTTTCCTGGTGATCGGCCTGGCCCGAACGGTGATCTTCCACGCCTACTTGCAGACCTGGCTGCAGAACCGCCACGGACGGGTGCGCGGGCTCGTAGCCACTGCCTTTCTCGTCGGGATCCTCTTTTCCCTGCCGGCCGCCCTGATTCGCGGGACGGCCATCCTCCCGGCGCTCCTCGAGAACGTCGTCGTCGTCCCGGCGATGACCGCCCTTAACGGCTTTCTCTTCCAGCGGACCGGCAACGTCTTCGGGCCGGCCCTCTCCCGCGCCCTGGTCGATTTCCTCCCGGCCTTCTTCCGATACTAGGCCGGGCGGCTCAGATCGGGCGGCTCAGCCCCCCACGGCATTGACACGGCCGGCCTTCATCGGGCCGGCCGTTTCGCGTCACATCAGGAACGGGTTCGACGCCCTCTCCTCACCGATCGTCGTCGCCGGGCCGTGGCCCGGGTAGACCTCGGTGTCGTCATCGAAGACGAGGAGCTTCTCCTTGATCGATCTGATCAGGTCGTCGAAGGAACCCCCGGGGAAATCCGTCCGTCCGACCGAGCCGGCGAAGAGGGTGTCGCCGCTGAAGATGACCGGCCCCTCACAGGCGTCCGGCCGACCGGCCGGGTTGGTCGAGTCGTCCCGAACGACCAGGCAGATGCCGCCCGGGGTGTGGCCCGGCGTGTGCAGGACGGTCAGGGCCAGGGTTCCGACCCGGATCTCCTCGCCGTCCTCGAGCAGCCGGTCGGCCGGTGGGCCGAAGAGCGACAAGCCCGCCCACGACGAGAGGTTCATCGTCGGCTGGGTCAGGAAAGCCGCCTCGCTCCGGTGGACCATCAGCGAGGCCCCGGTCTCCTGCCTCACCTGGCCGTTGGCGGCGATGTGGTCGGCATGCCCGTGGGTGTTGATGATCACTGAGACGGTCAGCCCCAACCTTCTCACGGCCTCGAGGATGTCACGGGCGTCGGCGCCGGGGTCGACGACCGCGGCCGCCGAGGCGCCCTCCCCGGCGACGATGTAGCAATTGGCCATCATCGGCCCGACGGTCATAGTCTCGATGAGCATTCGATCACCCTTCGCCTAGAAGAGCCGGTCGCTGTCCACCAGGATGGTGACCGGCCCATCGTTCTCTATCTCCACCAGCATCTCGGCGCCGAACTCACCGGTGGCGACGATGATCCCCATCGCCCGGAGGGCCTCGACGTAGGCCCGGTACAGCGGTTCGGCCTTCTCAGGCCGGGCCGCGGCGGAAAAGCCGGGGCGCCGGCCGTTGCGGACGTCCCCGAACAGGGTGAACTGGGAGATGGCCAGGACCTCGCCCTTCACTTCGAGCAGGGAGAGGTTCATCTTGCCCTCCTCGTCCTCGAAGATTCGCAGGTTGGCGGTCTTATCGGCCATGTAGGCGGCGGCCTTGGCCTCGTCTTCCGGCCCGACCCCGACGAGCACGACAAGACCCCGCCCGATCCGCCCGATCTCGCGCCCGCCCACGGTGACCCGGCCCGACTTGGCCCGTTGGATTACCGCTCTCACTCGCTCACCACCTCGATCGACGACGTCAGCGCCGGATCGCCCGCCTCACTTGGGCTTGTCACGGACGACCCGCGACACGCTGAAGACGTCGCGGACCCTGGCCAGGCGCTGGAAGACGTAACGCAATTGGTCGAGGTTGCGTATCTCCAGGACGAGGTCGATGATGCCGACCCGGTTGCGGTCGGCCCTGGCGTTGGCGGCCAGGATGTTGGTCCGGGTGTCGGCGATGGAGTTGAGGATGTCGGCCATCAGCCCCGGCCGGTCGACCCCGGTGATCTCGACCTCGACGGCGAAGGTCGACGGCTGCTCGGTATCCCACCCCACCTCGATCAACCGTTCCTTCTCGTCGGAGTAGTGGGTGACGTTGGGGCAGTCCGCCCGGTGGATGGAAACGCCCCGCCCGCGGGTGATGTAGCCGACGATCAGGTCGCCCGGAATGGGGTTGCAGCAACGGGAGAAACGGACGAGGACGTTGTCCTCACCCTTGACCCTGACCCCCATCGTCGGCTTCGGCTTGCGGACCGGGGCCGTGGTCGGAAACCCCAGCTCCGCCAAGTCGACGATGGGCTTGGCCTTCTTTTCCTGGTCGTACTGTTCCCTCAGCTTTCCAACCACATACTGCGGGGTGATCCCGCCGTAGCCCACGCCCGCCCACAGGTCATCCTCACCGGTGTACCCGAACTTCTGCAGGACGGGGTCCAGCCATTCGTCCTTGAGCAGGTCAGACCGCTGCAGGCCGAGCCGCTCGATCTCCTTCTCCACCTGGTCCCGGCCGCGAACCACGTACTCGTCGCGGCGCTCGCGCTTGAACCACTGGCGGATCTTATTCTTGGCGCCCGTGGCGACGACCATGTCAAGCCAGTCTTCGCTGGGCCCGGCTCCCTGCTTGGCGGTGAGGATCTCGACGATGTCGCCGTTCTTCAGCTTATAGGTCAGGGGGACGATCTTCCCGCTGACTTTCGCGCCGATGCAGCGATGCCCGACGTCGGTATGAATCTGATAAGCGAAATCGAGCGGTCCGGCCCCGGCCGGCAGCTCGATGACGTCGCCCTTGGGGGTGAAGACGAAGACCTCGTCGGCGAAGAGGTCGGACTTCAACCCTTCCATGAACTCCTGGGGATCGGTCAGCTGACGCTGGCCCTCCAGGCGCTCGCGGAGCAAGGCCAGCTTGTCCTCGAACTCGGCGTCGGCCCGGCCGCCTTCCTTGTAGCGCCAGTGGGCGGCGATCCCATACTCGGCCGTCCGGTGCATGTCCCAGGTTCTGATCTGGATCTCCACCGGCTCGCCCTCGGGGCCGATGACCGTCGTGTGCAGCGACTGGTACATGTTGTTCTTGGGGACGGCGATAAAGTCTTTGAACCGGCCCGGGATGGGCTTCCACATCGTGTGGATGATCCCCAGGGCCGAGTAGCAATCCTGGTCCGACTCGACCAGGACGCGGACGGCGATCAGGTCGTAGATCTCGCCGAAGTCGCGCCCCTGGACGTACATTTTCCGGTAGATGCTGTAGAAGTGCTTGGCCCGGCCCTGGATGTCGGCCTTGACGCCGGCGGCCGACAGCTTCTCGGTGAGGATGCCGATGAACCGGCTGATATAATCCTCGCGCTCGATCCGCTTCTTCTGGACCTTCTGGGCCAGGTCGTGGTAGACTTCCGGCTCCAGGTAGCGCAGGGCGAGGTCCTCGAGCTCGGTCTTGATCTGGAAGATCCCCAGCCGATGGGCCAGCGGGGCGAAGATCTCCAGGGTCTCGTGGGCGGTCGCCTTCTGCCGCTCGGGCGGCAGGTGCTTCAGGGTCCGCATGTTGTGGAGGCGGTCGGCCAGGCGGATCATCAGGACCCGGATGTCCCGGTCGATAGCCAGGAACATCTTGCGAAGGTTCTGGATCTGCTCCTCCTCGTGCGAGCGGAGCTCGATCTTGCTGAGCTTGGTGACCCCATCGACGAGTTGGGCGATCTCCGGGCCGAACTTGGCCTGCAACTCGGCAAGGGAAACGCCGGTATCCTCGACGACATCGTGGAGGAGGCCGGCGGCCAGGGTGACAACGTCGAGTTGGAGCTCGGCCAAGATGGCCGCGACGGCCAGGGGATGCTCGACGAAGGGCTCTCCGGAAACGCGAAATTGCCCCTGGTGGGCCTTCTTCGCAAAGGCGTAGGCCTCTTCCAGGAGCTTCAGGTCGGCTTGTGAGTTGTAACCCTGGACCTTGGTCTTCAGCTCTTCGAGCGTCATATTTGGGATTAGGTTCTGGTCGAGGCCCTTCAAACGGGATACTGGATCAAGCTTACGACGTCAAAGCCCGGGAACTTGGCCCGTCCCCGGAGGTCGGTCAGTTCGATCAGGAAAGCCAGCCCGACGATGTTTCCGTCGAGTTGCTTGACCAGGTCGACGCTGGCGGAGATAGTGCCCCCCGTGGCCAGCAGGTCATCGACGACGAGGACCCGCTCCCCCGGCTGAATGGCGTCGAGATGAACCTCCAGGGTGTCCCGGCCGTATTCGAGGGCGTATTCACCCTTGTAAGTCGCTCCGGGCAGCTTGCCGGCCTTGCGCACCGGCACGAAGCCGACCCCCAACTCATAGGCCAGGGCCGCGCCGATGATGAAGCCGCGGGCTTCCGGGCCGACGACCACGTCGGGCTTGGCCGGCCGGCAGGCGTCCGCCAGGGCCTTGATCGACTGGTGCCAGGCCTTGCCGTCCTTGACCAGGGTGGTGATGTCCTTGAAACTAATGCCCTTCTTCGGGAAGTCGGGAACGATCCGGATCAGCTTCTTGAGGGCTTCGGCGTCGATCGGCGTCATCCAACTGCTCCCCTCTCTTCTGGGCCTGGGCTCGCTTTGGCCAGGCTAAAGGCCGGTCCGAGAAGAGCCAGGGCCTCGGCCGACAGCGCCTCAAGGCTGAAGGCGGCGAAGGCTTCCCTGGCCAGGCGTCCGCGGCGGTAGGCCGGGCTGGACTCCAGGTCCAACTTCGCCTTGACCGCCGGTTTGGACAAAATGAGTGATTCCTCGTTCGCCGCCATTATCCTCTCCAGGAGACCAAGTTCTTCAAAGATGTGCAGCCCCACCATCAGCCGGGCCCGGTCCCAAGGACCCCTGGTCAGTCGGGTGACCCGCCCGATCGCCACGGCGACCCCGTAGGGGGCCGCCTCGCGGAGGGTCCGGTAGAGCTCGACCAGGGCCCCGCGATCCGGGGCCTGTCGGGCCAGGATGACCTCAGTCAGCCTGATGTCGGCCGGACCATAGAGCAGATGGACCTCGGCCTCCGACGGGTCCGTGGCGGCCAGGGCGCGGGCCAACTCGTCCAGGTCGGCCGGGCCGGTCGGCGGGTGATAGAGGACCAAGGCGGCCCGACGCCCCGGGGTGGCCGGCCCCCGGCCGCCGCCACCGGCGAGCGGGCGTCCGCCAACCAGGTAGCGCCTCTCGGTGGGCAACCCGAAGGCGGATAGCCGACCATCGAGAGAACCGGCCGTCCAGTCGTTGTTCACGGCGATCAAGGCCACGTCGACTCGCGCCAGGATCTCGATGAGGGCGGCCAACCGGTCGGGGGCGGCCCTCCGGTCTTCGAGCCGGGTGACCACGACGCGAGGCACCGGCCGAGCGACCGCCAACGGTGGGTCCGCCACGGCCGACCCGGCGGCCGACCCGGCGGCCGGCCCGGCGGCCGGCCCGGCGGCCGGCCCCGTCGCGCGGAGGCCCCGGACGACCAATTGCAGCCGCTCACGCCCGTTCCACTCGTTCATCTCCGGGCTGAAAAGGATATCCTGCGGACCCCGGCGGGCCTCCTCGACGGCCGAGCCCAGGTTGAAGGCGATGGCCTCGAGATCCCGTTGTTCCTGTCTCAGCTTCATCCGCAGGTGGGTGGAGTCCTGGCCGACGCAGCGGGCCTCGACAGTCTCGACTCCCCGGGCGACCATCAGGGGGGGCGGGTTTCCGGCCCCGAACGGGGCGAAACGTTGCAGCGCATGGGCCAACCGATGGTCGACGGCGGCGATCGGGAGTTCGGCGTCGACGTCGACCCGCGGGCGCAGGTCCCGTCCTTCGCCCAGGTGGGCGACGGATTCGATGAAGGTCTCGCGGAAGGACGCCACTCCGTCGGCGGGCAGGGTCAGGCCGGCCGCCAACTCATGACCACCGAACCTGGTCAAGGCCTCCCCGCAAGCCTTCAGGGCTTGAAAGACATCGATCCCAGGGATGCTCCGGGCCGAGCCCCGGGCCTGACCGTCAGGCTGCTCGGCCAGGAGGGCCACCGGTCGGTGGTACTCTTCCACCAGCTTGGAGGCGACGATCCCGACCACGCCGACGTGCCATGACGGCGAGGAGAGGACGATGGCCGGTCGCTCGACGGCCGCCGGGTCGGCCTCCAGGCGGCGGCGGGCCTCGTCAAGGATGGCCGCCTCGATCTGTTGCCTGGAACGGTTCTCGGCGTCGAGGCGGGCGGCCCGGGCGCAGGCATCCGGCCAGTCCCCCGAGAGGAGGAGGGCCACCGCCTCGCCGGCGTCGCCAATGCGGCCGATGGCGTTGATCCGCGGGGCGAGGCCGAAGGCCACGGCTTCGGCGGTGATTGGTCGGGTACTGAGCCCGGCCACGTCAGCCAGGGCCCGCAGCCCGAGCCGACCGCCCTGCCTGATCAGGGGAAGGCCGGCCCTGACCATCGCTCGGTTCTCCCCCAACAGGGGGACGACATCGGCAACCGTGCCCAGGGTTACCAAATCAAGGTATTCCCCCGGATCCGGACGCCCATACCGCCTGGCCAGGGCGACGGCAAGCTTGTAAGCCACGCCGACGCCGGCCAGACCCTTGAAGGGATAGGAACAGTCCGACCGCTTCGGGTCGACCACGGAGACTGCCGCGGGCAGGGTCCCCAGGGGTTCGTGGTGATCGGTGATGACCAGGTCCAAACCAATGGCGGCGGCCTGACGGGCCTCCTCGAGGGAGGTCACTCCGCAGTCGACGCTGACCACCAGGCCGATCCCCTGGTCCCGGGCCTCGGCCAGAGCCGCCGGGTTCAGGCCGTATCCTTCGTCGAGTCGGCTTGGAATGTAAAAGTCGACGTCGGCCGCCAGCCCGCGTAGGAACGAAAGCAGCAACGCGGTACTGGTGACCCCGTCGGCATCGTAGTCCCCGTAGATCCTAATCCTCTCTTTGTCCTCGACGGCCCGTTGGATCCGGTCAACGGCCTGAGCCATCCCGGCCAACATCAGGGGGTCGTGGGCTTCCTCGAGGCCAGCGGAGAGGAACTGCTTGGCCTCTTCGAGTTCGTGGAACCCTCGGTTGAGCAAGACCTGTACGGCAGCGGGCGGGAGATCGAGTTCCCGGGACCATAGTTCCTGTCGGTCCGGATCGGCCTCGGCGACCTCCCAGACGGCCCCGGCCAGGCTCCTCCGGACCGCCGGGCTCATCGGGCCACTGTTCCCCCGGCCGTCTTCTCGACCTTGCCGGTCCCGGTCTCCTTGCATTGCGCCAGCTCTTCCTGCAGCTTGCGTTGGTTCTCCTGGGCGGCCTTCAGTTCGCCCTGAAGCCGGCGCAGCCGCCCCTGGACCTCCCAGACCTTGATGTTCCCCCGGACCGTCCGACTTAGCAGGAGGAGCAGGACGAAGGCGGCTCCCACCCCGGTGGCGATCAGGGCCACATGGGAGACGAAGGTGTGGAAGCGCCAACCCATGAAGACAATGTCCACCGGGTTGACGTTCTGAATGGAGAAGACCAGCACGCCAAGGGCGAAGAGCAAGACCAGGAAAACGACCACCGACCGGCACCCCGCTTTCTGTAATGGCTAG
>DASXUT010000054.1 GCA_036504675.1 Bacillota bacterium
ACATCCTGGTAGGTCTCTTGATACAGCTTCACGAGGCCTTCCCAGAGGAAAACGGGGATGATGTCCGGGCTACGGTTGTACTTCCGCGAGAAGGCGTGGTAGAGGAACAGGCCGGGGAGTTCTTCAGCCGGCGTGTCGGCCTTGACGGAGTCCTCGGCCCGGCCGTGAGCCACGGCCAGGAAGGCCGTATTGGGTACGCGGAAGGACCGTCCGACCCAATCGAACTGCTTGAGTCCATCGCCGGCGGCGTCCTCCCCGAAGACGACCACCTTGACGTGACCAAGGTCCAAATCCCTGAAGAGAGCGCTACGGATCCCCTCAATCGCCTGCTGAGGAGTATCCCCAACGGCGGTGACGATGCGGAACGGCGGTTTGGTAGCCCCCCCGCCGCCGCCACCGGCGCCGCCGCTGGCCCCGCGGAGGAAACGGGTGACGGCTATCTCGGCGCTCGCCTGATACTTACCCTCGGGGGTCTTGTCGAAGCCGATCATGATGGCGAAGGCGCGTTGGTCGATCTCTGAATAGTCCCAGCAACCGCCGGCCAGCAGGCACAGGGCCAGGGCGGCCGCCAGCCCGACCATGGCCCACCGTTTCCTCGCCCCGAACCGTTTCACCATTCCCCACCCTCGTCGCTCTTGGGGGCACCGCGCCGCCGGCCGCGCGGAGCAAAGGCTTTCGGACGGAGCCAGGACTTCCACCAGGGTTTTCGGATGACCGAGTCGGAAGCCAGTCCACCAGGTTGCAGCGGCGAATACGGGGCCAGATATGGCACGCCGAAGGACTCCGTCGAGTTCAGATAGATTACCAGTAGAAAGGCGGCCAGCGTGACGCCATAAAGCCCGAAGATCGTCGCCGCGGCGATCATCACCCAACGAGTCAGGCGGACCGCCAGGGCCATGTCGTAGCTGGGGGTGGTGAACGAGCCGATGGCCGTCACGGCGACGATGATGACCATGATGTTGGAGATCAGGCGGGCCTGGGCGGCCGCCTGGCCGATGATCAGGCCGCCGACGACCGTGGCCGCCGTGCCCACCCGGCTCGGCAAACGGACGGTGGCCTCCTGAAACATCTCCAGGAAGATCTCCATGACGAGGACCTCGATAACCACCGAGAGGGGCACCCCCTCGCGGGTTCCGGCGATGACCAGGGCCAACTCAACCCGCATGACGTCGGGGTTGTAGGCGGCCACGGAGATGTAAATGGCCGGTAGGAAGAGGACGATCAGCGCCCCGAGGATCCGCATGAACCTGAGGAACGAGGCCACCGGGGCGGCGAAGTAGTAGTCGTCGGGGGTGGTGAAGAACTCCATGAACAGGCTGGGGATGAGGATCGCTTCGGGATCCCCCTCGACCAGGATGGCCACCCGGCCGTCCTGGAGGCCGGCCGCGACCCGGTCCGGCCGCCCCGACACCATGTACCTGGGGAAGACGGTCCAGCGATGGGGCCCGATCATCTCGGTCACAAAGGACGCGTCGACGGACTGCCCGTAGTTGACCTTGCCCAGCCGGCTCAGGACCTCCCTGATCAGCTCGGGGCGGACCAGGTCGGCCACGTACATGACGGCCACCCGGCTCCTCGAGCGCCGCCCGACCTCGAGCAGCTGGAGGGCCAACCTCGGGTCCTTGATTCGCCGCCGGACCAGGGCGATGTTGTCCTCCAGCGATTCGGTGAAGCCTTCGTGCGGGCCGCGGATGGTCGTCTCCGACGGCGGTTCCTGGACCTGCCGGGACGGCCAGGCGTCGACCAGCATCGCCGCCGCCTGGGGGAATCCGTCGACGAGGAGGATGACCGAGCCAACGGCCATCTCGCGGGCGACCGAGGCCACATCGTCGACCACTTTGTAGATGAGGGAGGCAATCGCCCCCCTCAACAGGGTCTCCAGACCCTTCGGAGGGCCTGGTGGTTGGGTGTATTCACGGGGGATGAGGTTGAGGGGGGCGACGATGCTGTTCTCGACCCGGACGATGTCCACGAGCGGGTGGAAGTAGATCAGGACCGCTCGGCCAGAGGGGCTCAGGGGCGTCTGGATATCCCGGGTATGCAGGTCGTCGGAGGGGGCCAGTTGATCCTTGATGGCCTTGACGTTGTCGTCCAGGGAGTCGGTCAACCGGATGGGCGGGATGGGGCCCCGTTTGGCCGCCGGGCCCTTGCTCTTGGCCCAGCCCCCGGCGGGGTTCAGCTCGGTGCTGGCTTCCTGATCGGTCTTGGCCCCGTGGGCCTGGCCTGACGAGGTCTGGTCCCCACTCCGGCCACCCCTCCCCCCAGACCCCCCGGACCAAGCAGTCTCGCCCGGCAAGAACTCTCTCGCCGGGCGAGGTTTGACGGGCTTCACGGGGACGGGCTTCCTGGGTTGGCGCTGCTGGGGCACGGGCCTCGGCCTCCTGCGTCTTGGCGGCGGACAGGCTACGTCGGGACTCGGCGACAGTCCGGGGGCCGAGCGGTGAGTTGCCCGGCTGGCGACTATTGTGTGTCGAAGACCGCTCCGTCATGCGGGACGTCAACCCCGCTTGCCGCCTCGCCCCGAAGGCCCTACCCCCGACCCCAGGGAAAGCGGTATAATAAGCCTTGGTGGGCGAGAGAGGCGACCGACCGGCCCCACTCCTGGCCAAGCCCGAAACCTCATTCAAGGAGGCTTTCAAGGATGCCCAGAGAGCGTCGCAAGGCGGAACCATTCAAGATCAAGGCCGTCGAACCGATTAAGATGACCACCGGGCCCCAGCGTGAGAAGGCCATCGCCGAGGCGGGGTACAACACCTTCCTCCTGAAGTCGGAAGACGTCTACATCGACTTGCTCACCGACAGCGGGACCTCGGCCATGTCGGATAACCAGTGGGCCGGCCTGATGATCGGGGACGAGGCCTATGCCGGGTCGAAGAACTTCTTCCACCTCGAACAGGCCGTCCGGGAGGTTTACGGCTTCAAGTACATGGTTCCGACCCACCAGGGCCGGGGGGCCGAGAACATCCTCTCCCAGATCCTGATCACCCCGGGGACCTACATCCCGGGCAACATGTACTTTACGACCACCCGCGCCCACCAGGAGAAGAACGGGGCGACCTTCGTCGACGTGATCGTCGACGAGGCCCACGACCCGACCGCCCGCCTCCCCTTCAAGGGGGACGTCGACCTGACCAAGCTGGAGAACCTGATCGAGAAGGTCGGGCCGGACAAGATCCCCTACGTGAGTGTGGCCGTGACGGTGAACATGGCCGGGGGTCAGCCGGTCTCGATGGCCAACCTCAGGGCCACTCGCGAGCTGTGCCACCGCCACGGCGTCAAGCTCTTCTTCGACGCCACCCGGGCGGTCGAGAACGCCTACTTCATCCAGCAGCGCGAGGAAGGGTACAAAGACAAGGCCGTCGCCGCCATCCTCAGAGAGATGATGTCCTACAGCGACGGCTGCACGATGAGCGGCAAGAAGGACAACCTGGTCAACATCGGCGGCTTCCTGGCCATGAACGACTACAGCCTCTGGCAGAAGGCCGCCTCGCTGCTCGTCCTATACGAGGGGTTCCCGCACTACGGCGGGCTGGCCGGTCGGGACATGGAGGCCATGGCCCGGGGCATCCACGAGATGGTCGACGACGACTACATCGCCTATCGCGTCGAGCAGGTCCAGTATCTGGGCAACCAGCTCCTCGAGGCGGGCGTCCCGATCATGGAGCCCATCGGCGGGCATGCCGTCTATCTCGACGCCAAGCGTTTCCTGCCGCATATCCCGCAGACCTCGTACCCGGCCCAGGCTTTGGCTGCCGCCCTCTACATCGAGGGGGGCGTCCGGGCGATGGAGCGCGGCATCGTCTCCGCCGGCCGCGACGAGAGCGGCCACGAGCACGTCCCCAAGCTGGAGTTGGTCCGCCTGACCATCCCCCGTCGGGTGTACACCGATCGGCACATGGACGTCGTCGCCGACTCGGTCATCAACCTCTATGAGGTCCGAGACCAAATCCACGGACTCAAGTTCGTCTACGAAGCCCCGGTGCTCCGCTTCTTCACCGCCCGCTTCGAGCCCCTGGGCGGGCAGCTGATCGGCTAACTCAACTAGCCGCCTATCGATATGGAGCCGGGGCTGACAGCGAACCCGACCGAGTCACACCCGGTCGGGTTTTCGCCTGCGTCCCTCCCGCGTGGACCCGCGACACCCGGCCGACCGCCCCCCGCTTTAGCAGGGCAAAAAGGCTCCCACCGGTCGGCCGTCGAAGGGGCTCCCGATGGCGGCTCTTGGCCGCTTCATCGCCCGCCTTCAACCGGAAGCTCCGGCAAGGGAGCGCACACCACATGCTGAGAAGGTACCAATCAAGGCCTCGCGCGCCGCGGGCCATCCTTTCCTGTCTGGTTCTGGTTCTGGCCCTCACCATCGTCCTGACCCCCGGCTTCAACGGCCGGGTCGCCGCCGCCGCCCCCGACTTCGGCCCGACCCCGACGGAAGTCATCTCCGTCCCCTACCTCGCCGACGCGCCCTACTACAGCTGGAGCGTCAGCGACCGCGCCTACCTGCAAGGGGTATGGGGCGCCGCGCCGGCCGACATCCTCACGCCGGCCTCCACCGCCGCTCTGATCGACCTGGCGGCGGTGGGAAGGTGAGCTACTGGCTCTACAGGGGGCAATCCCAGGTTCAGGTCGGGAACGGGCTTCCCCTGGCCAATGGGCTCTTTCTGGACGAACTTCGGCTCACCGAAGGGCCCGGGGTTTACCGGTTGGTCGTTAACGCCGATGCCGGAGGCACTACGCTGTCGCGGGTCGTTTACGTCATCGCCCGCGGCGGGGCCTTCGCTGAGCGGCGAGTGACGGGCGCCGCCTCCCCGCAGGCGCGCATCGCCTGGACGGACGATCCCCGCCTGACCCTCACCGGCCCTTACGCCGGGAGCAAGGTCTATGTCCGGAAGCTGACCGAGCCGACTGAGGCCCTCGCTGTGTATGATCTATCACTGCCGGGCGCGGCGGCCACTACGACGCTCGGGCTGAACCTCGCCGCCGGGGATGGGGTCTACCGTCTCACCTATGACCCGGTGCCGGGCTCGACCGCCACCCGCTCGGACACCACGGTCGTCCTCGACCAGCCGTCAGATCCCTGGACCCCGGTCACCGTGCCGGCCGGCCAGTCGCTTCCGGTGACGGCCGGGGCCGCCTACTCGACGACGCGTCAGCTCACCCTGACCGGCACGTCCGCCAATGAGAAGGTCGGGCTGTTTGTCTACAACGCTGCGGGAACCAGGCTCCAATATGTGACTGCCTCGCGCTCGGCCGACGGCTCGTTCTCGGGCGGCGTTTACCTCAATGGCGCCAATGACGACACCTATCTCATCAGCATCGCCGACGGTCCGGCCGGGGCTCAGACGCTGACGGTCCGCTGGTCGGTGGTGGTCAAGGTGGGATCCGGCGGGGCGGGGGTGGGAGCGGGGGCGACGACCAGCGGGACCAGCGCGGCGACACTTCTGCAGGGCGCCGACCAGGCCGCCGCGGCCGAGGATGACTTCTGGGCGGGCCGGTGCCGTCTGGATGCCCTCACCGTGGCCTCCGCCCAGGGCGACAAAGAGGTCCTCGACGCGGCCGCGGGCGCCGTCCTGTCGACCATCTCCGCCACCCGCAACTACCTCCTCGCCGACGCGGCCGGACAGACCCTGAAACCCGTGGCCGGGTCGGCCGCCGACATCCTCGTCGGCCAGGCCTTCGCGCAGGCCTCCCGGCGGCGCGAGGCGCTGAAGGAGTTCCAGAGGATCACGGCTGTCGAGCCGGCCAATGCGGCCGCCGCGGCGGGCTTAGGCCTTGTCTCCGACCCCGGCTACACCTGGACCGATGGCGGCGACCGGCCCGCGGTCCGCGTCGCCGGGCTCACCGACATCAACACGTGGGCCAAGGCCTTGATCGAGCGGATGAACTTCAAGGGCGTGATCAAGGGCTTCGCCGATCGCACCTTCCGCCCGGATCTCCAGATCCGCCGGGACGAGGCGGTGACCATGGTCGACCGCGTCCTCGGTCTCGAAGCCGAGGCCAAGAGCCGGGCGAACGATCAGCTCCCCTACAGTGACGCTTCGTCCATTGCCGCCTGGGCCCGCGGCTATCTCGTCTACGCCCTGCGGAACGGGATCATCACCGGCTACAACGACAACACCGTCCGGCCCAACGACCCGGTCAGACGGAGTGAGATGGCCGCCTTGGCCGGTCGGGTCGACGACCGCACCCGTACGGCCATCGACGACATGGAGTTGGAGGGGCTCCTGACCCGGGTCGACCCCGGGGATCCTGGGGTGCTCCACCTGCGGCTGGACGCGCCGGTCGAGGGCGCGGCGGGCTCATCGCCGGCCTCGGCGGACACGGTCCTCACCATGGCCCTCAACCCGTCCATTTACGGCCACTCGCGGAGCCTGGGGCTGCTGGAACTGAAGCCGGGCTCGCGTGTCCGGGTGATCACCGGGGACGCCGGCACGGTTGGGTACATCGAGGTCCTGGGTCCCTGAGGCCCTCACCCACTTGCACTCCTCAGAAGGCCACTGCATATGGTGGGCTAGGCGGCCTGGAAAGGCCAGCTAACTGAGGAGGGATCAGGAAGTGCCGAAACGATTGTTCTTCAGTCTGTTTGTCACGGATGGCTTCGAGAATCTTCCGACCGACCCGACCGGGACTGCCCCACGAAGGCGCGAGTACGTCTGGGGGTTTAAGGGTGGCCTGTTCAAGACCCAGGACATCGACTCGTGGGGTTGGCCCCTCGGCCCCGAGGTGATCGTGAATCCGGCCTTTGACCCGGCCGATCAGGCAAATCTGTCGAGGCTTCGAGGGACGGCCGTGACCCCGTCGCCGCGAATAGACATGGATGTGGATGACGAGCTCTAGATCATCCTCACGAACCTGGGGATGCTCCAATCTCAGATGCCGATCTTCGACGTGCATACGGTCCACGTCCATGGTGGTCACGTCCTGACCCAGGTCGACGGCGTTCCGGAGACGTCCTGGGGCGTGCCGGTCACCCTCCCCGGCACACCGGCGATCAGCGTGACCTACCTCTTCAAACCAGACCACCCCGGAACCTTCTTCTACCACTGCCATCAGGAAGCGTCCGAGCACGTGCAGATGGGAATGTACGGAGCGCTGAACGTCTATCCATCAGTCGAAAGCCTCGCGGCGGTCGGGATTTATCAGAGCTCAAAAACCGGCAGATGGTACCACAACCTCGTCTTCCAGCCCCAAATCCCGGTGACGGCGACCAACCGGAATTTCGCCTACGATGACATCAATACGTTCTTCAACAGCGATTGGGTCGTGCTTCTGTCGGACGTCGACTCGCGCTGGCACGACGCAGTGCTGACCGACGCGCCCTTCAACCCGGTCGACTACAAACCCGATTACTGGGGCGGGCCTTCCCCGATACCATGCTGCCGACGGTGTTGCCGGCTTCGCTGGTGCCGGATTTCGGGTACTCGATTCCCGCCGGCTATGACGCTTTCGTCAAGGTCAGCACCGGGAATTCGAGGATCGGCAAACCGCCTGACAAGTTCCTTCTCCGCCTCTCCAACCTGGGTTATCAGCCCGTACCCTTCCATGTCCACGGATGGCACGCCGTGATTGTCGGCAAGGACACCCACCCGATGATCGCCGACATGACGAACCCGGCCCACATGATGAACTTCACGACCCTGGTGGGTTCCGGGGAAAGCTACGACCTGCTGTTCACGGCCGACGACAAGAGGCCGACCTATGCTGGGTATGTGTTCTGCGGCCAAGGGGGGCTCCCGCCCCTTACCCAGCAGGTGGCCCAGGCGACAGCCCAGTCCATCGCCACCGGGACGTTCATCCCACCGTTCCCCGGAGCGACCGACCTCTGGGCGAACATCGTCCTCGCCGGCGGCCTCGGTCGGGGGTCGTTCATTCCGCCATACAACTGGGCGGTCTGGAACTACGGTTCTGTTCTGGCGAAGAACCGCAGCTTCCCGCAGTTCCACATCGCCCACAACCATGACGACTACAAGGTCACCAACAACGGCGCGTACCCCGGAGGCCAACTGATCGTGATCGAGACGGACTTCCCAGGATCGGACTACGTCTCCGACCCTCCCGTCCTCACCGAGCTTCCGGCGGTGTGTGACCTGTGATGAACCAGTACCAAGCGGTCAGTACCCGTGTTGGGAGCCTTGCGCTGGCGGCGGTCTCGAGTCTTGAGTCCCGCCCCATCTCCCGCAGACCTCGTCCCCGGCCCAGGCTTTGGCCGCCGCCTTTATGTCACCGCCCGCTTCGAGCCCCCCGGAAGCTGATCGGCTGAGCGGCGGCCATCCCCTGGGGTGGTTCTTTCTTGTTAAGTAAGACCCGGTCTCGCCTCCGATAGCTGCCCAATTTAGGAAAATATTCAGCGATTGACCGGCAGGAATTGCCCTTCCGGCGGCGAACCCTGTGACCACCCAGGTAGTGGCAGGGCTTTTTTTCTATCCAAACGTAGTCCATAACCAGCTCTGACGACACTCGCTCGGACTCCTGGCTTTTCCATATCCGCCATTGGGACTGGGACAGGGGGTGAGGGGACAGGTCGCCAGGGCTGGTTTTCCTATTGTCGCGGTCATTCTCATCAAGTCACAATGGTCGTCAATGGAGGGGATAGCGTGAGCCTCTTTCGGAACCGGCGCCTCCGCCTGATTGTCGTCGGCTTGTTGTCCGCCCTCTTCGTCCTGACCCTATCCTTCGGGTGCGCCGGCAAACAGGCGGCCGGCCCGGGGTCGGAGAAGCCCAAGAAGGGCGGCAACCTGACGATGGGTTTTGACCGGGAGACCGACACCTTCGACATCTACCAGATGACCTGGGGGTCCGGACAGGAGTATGTCTACGAGTCTTTGACCACCCGCGACTGGGACTACAAAGTCGTCGGAAGCCTGGCCGAATCGTGGGAGAGCACACCCGACGGCAAGACCTGGACCTTCCACCTGAGGAAGGGGACCAAGTGGCACGACGGCACTCCCTTCACTTCCAAGGACGTCAAGCGCTACTATGAAGTCATGCTCGACCCCAAGACCGCCGCCGCCAACGCCCTCGACTGGACCTGGATCAAGAGCATGGATACCCCCGACGACAACACCATCGTCTTCCACCTCGACAGTCCTTTCCCCAATCTCTTTGGCAAGACGAGCAACAGCTATGGCTCGATCATGAACCCCGACGCCTACGCCAAGTACGGCCCGGACGGGACCAAGGAGTACGGCACGAAGATCGCCATCGGGACCGGGCCCCTCAAGCTCAAGGAGTGGATCCCCGGTGACAAGGTCGTCTTCGAGCGCAACCCCGACTACCGGTGGGGCCCGCTATTTGTCGCCAACAAGGGCCCGGTCTGGGTGGATACGGTGACCTTCAAGACCATCCCCGACGCCGCCACCCGCCTGGCCGAGCTCGAGACGGGCAACGTTCAAATCCTGGCCAACGTCCCGGTCGAGCATTACGACCGGGTGGCGAAGATCCCCAACGTCGAAGTCTTCAAGGAGCCCGCCTTCGGCTTGGGTTACCTGGCCTTCGCCACCGATAAGAAACCCTTCAACGACCCGAAGGTCCGCCAGGCTGTCAACCTGGCCGTCGACCGCGAGGCCCTGGTCAAGTCGGTCTTCTTCGGGCTGGCTCAGGCGGCCTACGGTTACCTGCCGCCCAGGACCCCCGAAGCCTATCAGGACACCGCGGCCATCAGGTATGACGTCGCCGCGGCCAAGAAGCTGATGACCGAGGCCGGTTACCCCAACGGGTTCAAGGCCACCCTGGCCACCCAGAACCGCACCGAGCACGTCCGGGTGGCCCAGGCCATCCAGCCGATGCTCGAGGCGATCGGGATCAAGACCGAGATCGTCCAGTACGATGAGGCCGGCTACAAGGACTTCCTGAAGGCGGGCAAGCAGGAACTGTTCATGCGTCAGTATGAATGGGACAATGCCGACATCCTGCAATGGTTCCTTTACAGCCGGCAGGTCCCGTACCCTGGTCACTCACGCTGGGCCGACAGGAAGACCGACGAACTCATCGACGCGGCCGAGAGCGCCATCACGCCGGAGTTGCGGGCCCAGAAGTACGTCGAACTCCAGAAGTACCTCATCGAGCAATCGGTCTGGAGCCCGCTCTGGTATCCCATGGCCATCACGGCCGTGCGGACCGACCTGGTCGGCGGGTTCAAGCCCTTCCCCGGCGGCGGTAACGTCGTTATCTTCGATCTTTGGATGAAGAAGAACGTCAAGTAGCCGATGAGAGCCTACCTGATCCGCCGAATCCTGCTGATGGTCCCGGTGGTCCTGGGGGTCACGGTGGTGGTCTTCCTCATCATCCACCTGGCCCCCGGGGACCCCGTCCTCCTCCTGGTCGGGGAACGGGCCCCGCCCGAGATCTACGAGCGGGTCAAGCATGCCTGGGGGCTTGACCGTCCGCTCCTGACCCAGTACTTCAGCTTCCTTGGCAATGTCCTCAAGGGCGACCTCGGCATGTCCATCCAGATGCGCCGACCGGTGGCCGAACTGCTGGCTCGGGCCATCCCGGTCACCCTCGAGTTGGGCGTGGCGGCGATGGGTCTGGCCGTCACGGTGGGGGTCGTCTCCGGGGTGGTCTCGGCCGCCCGGGCCGGGTCGGCCACCGACCAGGTGACCATGGTCGGGGCCCTGTTGGGCGTTTCCGTGCCCGGGTTCTGGCTCGGCCAGCTCTTGATCCTCCTGGTGGCCGTGGAGTTGCATTGGCTGCCTCCATCTGGGTATGGGGGCCTCAAGTACCTGATCATGCCGGCCCTGGCCATGGGCTTCGCCGACGCCGCCCTCACCGCCCGGACAACGAGATCAAGCATGCTGGAGGTCATCCGCCAGGACTTCATCCGGACCGCCAGGGCCAAGGGTCTCACCGAGCGGGTGGTCATCTATCGCCACGCCCTCAGAAACGCCCTCCTGCCGGTGGTCACCCTGATCGGCCTGGACCTCGGCTACCTCATCGGTGGGGCGGTGATCATGGAGGAAGTCTTCGGCCGCCCGGGCATGGGGCGCCTGATGATCCACGGCATCCTGTCCCGCGACTACCCGGTCGTCCAGGGGTGCCTCTTGTTCCTGGCCGTCTCGGTGGCCCTGTGCAACCTATTGGCCGACATCGCCTACGTCTTCCTGGACCCCAGGATCCGTTTGCAGTAGCGCGCCCAGGGGGGGTTACGAGCCTTGGCCAAATGGAGGCGCTTCACCAACCGCACGGCCGCCCGCGTCGGGATCGCCGTCGTCCTGATCTTCCTGGCCGTGGCGGCCCTGGCGCCGTGGCTGGCCCCCTACGGCTACCGAGTCCAGAACCTTAACGAGGTGCTGGAGCCGCCCAGTCGTGAGCACCTCCTGGGGACCGATGAGTTCGGCCGCGACATCCTCAGCCGAATCATCTACGGGACGAGGATTTCCCTTCTTGTCGGGGCCATCGCCGTCGGTATCGGCGCCTCTCTCGGGACGGTCCTGGGGGCGGTCGCCGGCTACCGGGGTGGTTGGCTCGGCCTGACCATCATGGGCCTGGTCGACGTGGTCTGGTCCTTCCCGACGATCCTCCTGGCCATCGGTCTCGTCGCCGTCCTCCGCCCCGGCCTGACCAGCGCGATGATCGCCCTCGGGCTGGTGACCTGGCCGGCATATTGCCGGATGATGCGGGCTCAGGTCTTGTCGATCCGCGAAAAGGAATTCGTCGAGGCCGCCAGGTCCCAGGGGCTGACCGATTTCCGGGTGCTGGTCAGACACATCGCGCCCAACGCCATCTCGCCGATCATCGTCCTGGCCACCCTGGGCATGGCCTCGGCCATCCTGGTCGAATCGGCCCTCAGTTATCTCGGCCTGGGTGCCCAGCCGCCGGCTCCCAGTTGGGGCGCCATGTTGAGTTCCGGCCGCAACTACATCTATCGGGCGCCCTGGCTGACCGTCGTTCCGGGGGTGGCGATCATGCTCGTCGTTCTGGGCTTCAACCTCTGCGGCGACGCCCTGCGGGATGCCCTGGACCCGCGCAAGGCCTGAGGCTCGGGAAAACGCCCGAGTCGAGGCCCGGCACCAATTGCCTGGAGGTGATCCCAACGTACGATACCCTCATCCACGGCCCGGCGGTCATCGACGGCTCAGGGGGGCCGGCCTTCCGGGCCGACGTCGGCCTCAGGGGCGGGAGAGTCGCCCTCATCCGCCAGACGGTGGGTGACGGTGGTCAGCCGCCATCCGCCTCGTCGGCCGCCGCCCTGGTCATCGAGGCCACGGGACTGGCCCTGGCCCCCGGCTTCATCGACATCCACAACCATTCCGATCTGACCCTCCTGGCCGACCCACAGGCCGAGAGCATGCTCGGCCAGGGGGTGACGACGACGGTCGTCGGCAACTGCGGCTCGTCGGCCGCCCCGTGGCTCGGCCCGGAGGGCGGCCCCGCGGCCGAGAGGATGCGCGACGAAGCCTCCCGCGGCCTCGGGGTCGAGTGGGCCTGGCGCGGTTTCGGCGAGTACCTTCAGCGCTTGCAGGGGGCCCGTCCGGCCATCAACGTCGCCGCCCTCGCCGGGCACGGGACCATCCGGCAGCAGGTGATGGGCCTGGCCACCCGGGCTCCGGACGCCGGCGAACTGCGCAGGATGAAGGCGATGCTCGAGGCGGCCCTCGCTGAAGGGGCGGCCGGGCTATCCTCGGGCCTGGTCTATTACCCCAGCTGCTACGCCGCCACCGAGGAGCTGGTCGAGCTGGCCCGGCTCGCCGGGGCGGCGGGTAAGCTGTACTGCACGCATATCCGCAGCGAGGCCGAGGCCCTCCTGGAGGCGGTGGCCGAAGCCATCGACATCTGCCGCCGCGCCGGCGTTTCCACCGAGATCTCGCACCTGAAGGCGGAGAGCCGCCTGATGTGGGGCCGCCTGGCGGAGGCCCTGGGCCTGATCGAAGCGGCCAGGGCCGAGGGGCTCCCCGTCGACGGCGACCAGTACCCCTACACCGCCTACAACAGCGGCCTCGATTCCTTCCTGCCCCCCGAGGTGATGGAGGGCGATTGGCGGGCGGTCCTGCGGAGCGCCGAGGGTCGGGCCCGGATGCGCCGGGCCATGGACGAAGGCCACCCCCCGACCTGGACCTCGTCGATCAGGGGGATGGACTGGGGGGACTTCTTTGTCGACGAGACCGGGGACCCGGGCAAGGACGGCCAGAGCCTGGCGGCCATCGCCGAGGCTGACGGGAAGGACCCTTACGACGCCTTCTTCGACCTCCTCCTGGCCGGTGGTCCGCGGGTCGAGGTCATCGGCCATGCCATGATCGAGGATGACGTCCGGCTGGGCCTCGCCAGGCCTGACATCATGGTCGGGTCGGATGGCTCGGCCCTGCCCTACGACGGCAAGATCGGCCGCGGCCATCCGCACCCCCGCAACTTCGGGACCTTCCCGCGGGTCCTCGGCCGCTATGCTCGCGACCTCAAGCTTCTGCCGCTGGAAGCGGCCGTCCGCAAGATGACCTTCCTCCCGGCCACGAAACTCGGGTTCGACGACCGCGGGCTGATTCGCGAGGGGTATGCCGCCGACCTCGTCCTCTTTGACCCGGCGCGCATCCGTGACACGGCCACCTTCGAAAAGCCTCACGCCCGGCCGGAGGGCATCTCCTGGGTCTTCGTCAACGGCCGACCGGCCCTGACCCCGGACGGATGGGGCGAGCGGGCGGGGATGGTGCTCGTCTGAACCTTACCTATTGGAGAAGCGCTAAGGCCGGTCAGGGCGCCAAGGGCAACCGATGGCTGATTTTGACGACCCTTGGCGGTTTTGGCGATTTTCGGGCTTGTACACTGAAGGAATCTTAGCGCTGCTATTCCAGCCTTGACAAATCGCGGAAACAAACATTATACTTTGGGCATAAGCAGCATAGTGTGATGAAAGATCGCTGAATCCCCCCGTGGTTGCCCACGGCGGGGAGCGGGGGAACCATCGTATCTGGGGTGAATCGCCTTTGGCGTAGGGCCATGCCTGCCGGCCCGAACCCGTCAGCTAACCTCGTAAGCGTTGGAAGGGCAGTCTCGCTGTCGTTGCCTCCCGGCCATAGGCCAGGGTTTGGGCAATTATACGATTTTGTCACCCTTCTGGCGCCCCCCCCACGCGATCTTGCCGCGGGGGGGCGCTTTTTCTCGCTCGAAGCCCCGGGCCGACCCGAAATTCAAAGGAGGAATGGATGTGACTAGATTGCCACCCATCATCCCCCGGGTCCTGAAGTGGCTTGGGGACCGCCGGCTCTTTGGCCGCTCAGAGGAGCGACCGGTGACCGTCGCCGTCCTTGGGGCCGGCCACGGAGGCCTGGCCATGGCCGCCGACCTCGCCCGGTCCGGCCACCGCGTGCGGCTGTGGAACCGCAGCCGTGAAAGACTGGAGTCCGTTCTGCAGCAAGGTGGCATCGAGTTCCAGAAAGGAAGCGGGCAGGCCGTCCTGGTCGCCCCCGAAGTGGTCACCACCGACCCGGCGTCGGCCATCGACCAAGCCCAATTGCTGATGGTCGTAGTCCCGGCGACCGGGCACCGGTCTGTGGCCGAGGCGGTGGCCCCCTTCCTCAGGGACGGGCAGGTCGTCGTCCTGAACCCCGGACGGACAGGCGGAGCGCTGGAGTTTCAGGCGACCCTCAGGACCGTGGGATGTCGGGCGGACGTGATTGTGGCAGAGGCTTCGACCTTCCTCTTCGCCGCCCGGACGACCGAGCCGGGCCATGCCCGCATCTATGGGGCCAAGAAGCACGTGACCTTCGCGGCCCTACCGGCGACCCGCAACTCGGAGGTCGGTGCCCTCTTGAACCGGGTTTACCCCGGGTGCTTTACGCCCGCCTCCAGCGTCTTGGAAACGAGCCTGGGCAACATCGGGGCGGTCTTCCATCCGGCCATCGTCCTCCTGAACACCGGGAGGATCGAGGACGCCGCCGGCGATTTCGAGTTCTATCACCGCGGGGTGACCCCGTCGGTAGCCCGGATGATCCAGGCGGTCGATACCGAGCGCTGCCGAATCGCCTCCGCCCTGGGGGTGCCGCACCTGACCGCCCTGGACTGGATGAGGGTCTCCTACGGCATCCAGGAACCCGACATCTACTCGGCCCTCCGGGCCAACCCCGGTTACGCCGGGATTGCCGCGCCCACCACCCTCGACCATCGTTACCTGACTGAAGACATCCCAACCAGCCTGGTGCCGCTGGCCTCCCTCGGCCACCTGGCCGGGGTGCCGACCCCGGCCATCCGCTCCCTGATCGAGCTGGCCTCGATCCTACATGGCCTCGACTACCTGGCCATTGGCCGCACGGCTGAGCGATTGGGCCTCGATCGGTCCTCGGTCGAGGAGATCACCGCCCGAGCCGCCGAGGGGAGTGAGGTTGCGTGAGTAAGCTCATCGTCGCCGCCGCCATTGGGGATTGCGTCCATGTCGCCGGCGTGCTCAGCTTCCTTCAGCTGGCCGAGGAGCAGGGCTTCAAGACCGTCTTCCTCGGCCCGGCCGTTCCCGTCGGTCGATTCTGCGAAGCGGTCGCCGGCCTGGACGCCGATTTCGCGGCCGTCAGCTATCGTCTTGGTCCGATCCCGGCCGGAAGACTCCTCGGACGACTCCAGGAACGCGTCCGGGCCGACCCCGACCTGGCTCGCCGCCGGTGGCTCCTGGGTGGCACGCCGACCGTGGCCGCCCTGGCCAGGGACAGCGGGTTCTTCGAGGCGGTGTTCTCCGGCCGGGAGGACCTCGACGTGGTGATCGCCTACCTCAAGGCGGCCGCGACCGGAGGACGACCCGGTTTCCCGCCGGGTGCGGGCAGCCGGCTGAAAGGGGCGTCCCAGGCCGGTCTGGGGCTCCTCGACCGGATCGCGGGGAAGAGCCCATACCCTCTGCTCCGCCATCACTTCGGCCGGCCGACCATGGCCGAGACGATCGACGGCGTGAGAAAGATCGCCGAGGCCGAGGTCCTTGATGTCGTCTCCCTGGGGCCGGACCAGAATGCTCAGGCTTCCTTCTTTCGGCCTGGCGAGCAGGACCCGGCTCAGGACGGAGCGGGAGGGGTCCCAATCCGTTCGGCGGCCGACCTCCTGGCCATCCGCGACGCCGCTGACGCCGGGAACCACCCCCTCCTGCGATGCTACAGCGGTACCCGCGACCTCTTGAGGATGGCCCGGTTGCTCGCCTCGACCATCGGCAACGCTTGGGCGGCCGTCCCCCTGTTCTGGTACAACGTCCTCGACGGGCGCAGCCCGAGGGGGCTCCGCGAAGCCATCGCCGAGAACCAGGCGGCCATTCGTTGGCACGCCGAGGCCGGGATCCCGGTGGAGGTCAACGAGGCCCATCACTGGAGTCTGCGGGACGCTCCCGACACGATCGCCGTTGCGGCCGCCTACCTGGCCGCCTACAACGCCAGGGCGCTGGGGGCGCATGACTACATCGCTCAATTGATGCTGAACACCCCGCCTCGTACCTCCGCCCGGATGGACCTGGCCAAGATGCTGGCGAAGATGGACCTCATCGAGACCCTTGTCGGGCCGGACTTCCGGGTCTACCGTCAGGTCCGGGCCGGCCTCTCCAGTTTCCCACCGGACCTGGCCATGGCCCGTGGGCAACTGGCCCACGCGACCAGCCTCGGCATGGCTCTCAAACCGAACATCGTCCACGTCGTCGGTTACTCAGAGGCCGACCACATCGCCACGGCCGACGACGTCATTGAGTCATGCAAAATTGCCCGCGGAGTGATTCGCTCGACCCTCGACGGCCTGCCCGACCCGGCGGCCGACCCGGTCGTCGCCAGCCGCCGCCGGGAACTCAGGGTTGAGGCGCTTCGGCTGATCGGGGCCATCGCCGACCTTGCGCCGACCGGCGCGGGCGACCCCCTGACCGACCCGGGCGTCCTGGTCACCGCCGTCACCCTGGGCTACCTTGACGCTCCGCAGCTCAAGGGCAACCCGGCGGCGGCCGGCCGGGTGATCACCAGGATGATCGACGGGGCCTGCGTGGCCATGCAAACGGAATCAGGGATGCCGCTTGGCGAAGGCCCGCGCCTGGCGGGACTGACGGGATTGGCGGCCAAAGAAGTCAGGAGGGACGGCTACCTTGCGGATCTGCGTCCTGCACCGGCCGCACCGGAACGTTGAATGGCAGACCAAATTCACCGGGCGGGAGTTGCCCGACGACTCGATCGAGGAGGCCAGGCATCATGCGGCGGCTATCGAAGCCTGCGGTCATGAGACCGAAATTATCACCTGGAGTCGGAGTCTCCGGGACGATCTCGAACGGCTCAAAAAGGGTGGCTACGACCTGGTCGTGAACGCCTCCTCCCTGCAGGAGGTGGCCGTCCTCGAATTCGCCGGGATCAGGTTCATGGGGTCCGGGCTGGACCTTGTGGTGATGGACAAAGCCACCCGCAAACGGCTGTGGATTAGAGACAGCGTCCCGACTCCGACCTTCATGCTGGTCGATGAGCTGTCCGAGCTCGACGGGTTCCAACGTCCGCCGTTTCCCCTCTTCGTCAAGCCGGCTCGCGGCCGAGGCAGCGCGGGAATCACCGATGAGTCCATCGTTAACGCCGGTGTAGAGCTGGAGCGGGCCTGCCGGCGGATCATCTCGACCATGAACCAGGGGGCCTTGGTCGAGAAGTACATCTCCGGGACGGAGGTGACCGTCGGCCTGATCGGCAACGGTCTTGACCTGACCGTGCTGCCTCCGCTGGAGATCGAGTACAACGGGTCGAAGACCAACACCTTCGAGCACAAGCAGGACCGGGAGGTCTTCCATTGCCCGCCCAGGCTGGCTCCGGACATCCTGGAGCGGCTGCGGGAAACGGCCAGGCTGGCCTTCATGAGCGTGGGCGCCAGGGACTTCGCCCGGGTCGACTTCATCTACGACCACGAGCGCGACATCCCTTACGTCCTGGAGATCAACACCTTCGCCGGCCTGCAGATCCTCGACGGCCGTCAGAAGCACCTCCATTCGAGCTACATCGGGAAGATGGCGGAGACCGTCGGCTGGGATTCGGCCGAGGTCTTCAGAAGGCTGATTGAAGTGACGATGAAACGCTATGAGCAGGAAGAGTCGGCCGAGGGATTGGCCCCAAGGGTCGGCTGAAGGTGGTCCGAGGCGGCCGGCCCTGAACTTGTTGATGGGCGCAGTGCCCTGAGTCCGGCAGGTCTACGTCGACCACACAAACAGAGCGGGCCCGGTCTTTTGACCGAGCCCGCTTTCGGTTTCTTTGAAGTCCGTCTTTCGGGTCTATCCGTCGGCCCTTCCGTCAGGCTCACGACCTACTTGAACGCGTAGACCTTGCCGTCATTGCCGCCAAAGTAGACGGTCCCGTCGACGATGGTCGGCGAAGAGAAGATCCCCTCTTTGGTCTCGTAGCGCCAGCGTTCCTGGCCCGCCTGGGCGTCGAGGGCGAAGAAGTCCCCGTGGTAGTCGCCGAAGAAGAGGGTCCCCGCGGCCAGGGCCGGCGAGGAGTAGATGGCGTTGTGGGTGTCGAAGCGCCACTTGGCCGTCCCGGACCGGGCGTCGAGGGCGTAGAGGTCGCCGTAGGTGTCGCCGATGTAGACCGTCTTGTCGTCGACGGCGGGGGAGGCAAAGAACATCTGCCCGGTGTCGTAGTGCCACTGTTCCCGGCCGGTCGTCACGCTGACCGCGTAGACGCGGCCGTCAAGGCTCCCGAAGTAGACCAGCCGGGCGCTCAGAGCGGGCGATGAGCTGATCCCGCCGCCGGCCTGGAAACGCCACTTGAGCTTGCCGGTCTTGGCGGTGACGGCATAGAGGCCGCCGTCCCCGCTGCCGACGAAGACCACCCCGCCGGAGACGGCCGGGGAGGAGAGGACCATCCCCTTGGTCTCCAGGCTCCACCTCTTCGACCCGGTCTTGGCGTCGAGGGCGTAGAGGCGGCCGTCGCGGCTGCCGACGTAGACCGCATTCTCGGTGACCGCCGGGGCCGAGACGATCCCGGCCGGATTGGTGAACCGCCAAACCGTTTCCCCGGACTCAGCCTTCAGGGCGAACAGGTCCCCGCCGCTGCAGCCGACGTAGATCGTGTCACCGACGAAGGTCGGCGGGCCGAAGACGCCCGCCGGCGCCTTGACCTTCCAGACCTCGTTACCGGTGAAGGCGTCGAGGGCGTAGAGAAGGCTGTCCCCGCTGCTGACGTAGACGAGGCCGTTTCCGACGACCGGGCTCGCCGACACCGGGGCGCCGGTCGTGAAGGCCCAGAGGGGCTGAGGGCCGCCGGGGACCTGGTCGGACGGGTAGACCCCGGTATGCCGGAGGTCGCCGCGGAAGATCCCGCCCGGGGCCACCTCCGGCGGGGCCGGACCCCGCAGGCGCGCGGCCACGACCGGCCAGGCCATCATCCCGGAGGCCGCCAGGATGCCGATGAGGGCCAGACAGCCGAGGACTCTGGGCCATCGCCCCCTCCGCTTCGTTTGTCGCAAGTGCCGCACTGGACCCCTCATTGGACCGTCCCCCGACCGGAGAAGTAGTCGATGAGGCCGTCGCGGATGGCCGTCGCCACCTTGGCCCGGAAGGCCTCGGTGGTCAAGAGCGCCTCTTCGCCCGGGTTGCTGAGGTAGCCCACCTCGAGCAGGACCGAGGGTACGGTCGTCTCACGGACGGCCACGTAGGCCTGGTCGGAGCTGATCCCCCGATCGGTCAGACCCAGCTGGCTGAGAAGCCTGCCGTGGAGCGACGAAGCCAGGGCGGCGCTGTTCGGGTGGGTCGGGTAGTAGTAGACCTCGAGCCCGTGGACGCTTGAGCCCTTGAACCAGTTCAAGTGGATGGAGACGTTGACGTCGGCGCCGGCCTGATTGACGATGGCCGGCCGCTCATACATGGCCACGTCCTCACCGGTCGGACGGATGATCAGCGGCCTGGCCCCGACCGCGAGCAAAAGAGTCTCGAGGCGGTTGGCCATATCGAGGGTGAGGTCCTTCTCATATGCGCCGTGACGCCCCAGAGCGCCGGGGTCATTGCCGCCGTGGCCGGGGTCGATGGCGATGACCTTGTTGTAGAGCGGGGAGTTGCGGTCGCTACCGTGAGCCGTGTCGCCGTCACCCGACTGACCGGTCGAGCCCCACAGGTAGTAAGCGAAGGCCGGCGACTTAGCCGGAGGCGAGACGGCGTCTATTGAACCCGTCGCACCGGGAGCGGCCTGGTCGCCGGTCGGCCGGGAACAACCGAAGGTAGTCAGGACGGTGATTGATGCGACTAAAATAAGGGTGGCGAAAGCCCAAGCCTTGGTCGGACGCAAGCGAGAACCCCTTTCAAGGCGAGATACCTCTTTAAGACGTTTCTTCCGCTTTCGAAGTTTCCCTGCTCGCCAAATAATGGCCGGAAATCCACGGGGCGCTCGTCCGCCAGTCACAGAAGGAGCGCGGGCACCGTTGGGAGAACTTTCCGACAAGATGCTGACGATTGGGGGCGGCCTGAGAATGTGGTACGAC
>DASXUT010000055.1 GCA_036504675.1 Bacillota bacterium
TACCTGAGCTGGGGACGATCGCCGCCCGCCAGATCCCGATGGTCGTCCTCACCTCCAACAGTGAGCGCGAGCTGTCCGATGGCCTCAAGCGCCGCTGCGTTTACCTGCACATCGACTTCCCCAGTGTGGACAAGGAGATCAAGATCATCAACGTCAAGGTCCCGGAGATCGGCCCGAGGCTATCTGACGAGATCGCTCGGACCGTCAACTACCTCCGCTTCGGCCTGGCGATCAAGAAGCGGCCATCCATCGCCGAAACCCTGGATTGGGCCCGGGCCCTCCTGGTCCTTGACGCCGACCGGCTGAACGACCATCTCATCGGACGCACCGCCAATCTGCTTCTGAAGAACAAGGAGGACCTCGATGTCTTACAAAATGAGCTCCAAGAGCGTGGCATCATGAGCCGGATCGACGAGTTCCACAAGGCCGGCGGCGGCTTGGCGGCCGGCCTGAAGCCCGGGACGACTCTGGGCGCGGTCGGCACGGGGCCGGCGCCCAAGGTGCCGTCGACCCCGGGCGGAGTGACTCCCACGTTGCCGCCGTCGGTCGGCGAACCTGGGACATCCGCGCCCGCCGGCGCCGCCAAGGCCAAGCGCGGCGGCTCGCCCTTCGCTCCGCCGCCGCCACGCCGGACTGACCCGCGGTGAACGGCGGCGACGAGCGCCAGCGCTTCGTCCAGAGCTACGCCGAGGGTGTCGTCGACGTCAATGAACGCGGCGGCACCGAGGTGCCGAATTACCTCGAGAACAACCTGGTCAAGTTCATCCAGGTGTTGCGTCACCTTGGCATCCGGGCCAGTTCCGCCGAGGCCATCGAGGCCCTCCAGGCCATCGAACTGATCGACGTGTTGAACCGCCGCGAGGTTAAGTCGGCCCTCCGGGCCACGCTGGTCAAGGACCTTGACGAACAGTCCATCTTCGACCGGGCCTTCGACCTCTTCTTCGTCCCCGAGGACAAGAAGACCGAACGGATCGAGGTCCGCACCCACAAGAAGGCTGCCCGCGCCCAGCAGCTCAGGCAGGCCGAGGAAGACCTGAAGTTCCAGGGCGAGAAGCTCGCCCTGTCCGAGGAGCAGAAGGCCGCTTACGGCCGCCTGGGGGAGGGTCAGAAGCAGAAGCTCAAGGACTTCCTGACCCAATCGAGCGGTGGCCACAAGGTCGACCGGTCCTTCCAACCGATGATTGAGAACATCGTCCGCGGCCACCTCGAGCGCTGGCGTCGCCAGATGGAGACCGAGTTCCGGGTCGACGAGGACGACCTGACCGGCGACGAAGAGCTGGACGAGATCATCGAGGAGATCCTCGCCGGGACGGGGGAGGACAACGACCCCATCCTCTACGAGGACATGCGGAACATCCCCGACAAGGACATCCCCAAGGTCACCCTGATCATCAAGCGGCTGACCCGCCGGCTGGCCACGCGGATCTCGCGCCGCTACCGGATGACCCGCAAACGCCAGAAGGTCGACCTGAGGCGGACCATCCGCTCCAATATCCGTTACGGCGGCACGCCCTTCGACTTGAAGTACAAGTCGAAACGGGTCCAGAAGCCGAAGATCCTGCTGATCTGCGACATCTCCGGGTCGATGGCCCGTTATGCCAGCTTCGTCCTGCAGTTCATCTACGGACTGTCCAGCGTTGTCCGGGGCATCGAGAGCTTCATCTTCTCTGAGAACCTCGAGCGGGTGACGCCCTACTTCGATGCCAAGCGACCCTTCGAGGAGACCATGGCCGAGGTCATCAACCACAGCGTCATCTGGGGCAAGGGGACCGACCTCGTCACCTCGCTGCAGACCTTCCGGCGCTATCACAAGCAACTCCTGACCTCCGACACCATCGTCATCATCGTCAGCGACACGAAGACCCTGGCCGCCAACGAGGCGGCCGCCATCCTGGCCGGCATCAAGCGGCGCGTCCGTGACGTGATCTGGCTCAACACCTTGCCGCGCTCGGAGTGGACCGGGCTCAGCTCGGTCGAAGCCTTCCGCAAGAACTCTCAGATGTTCGAGTGCTACACCCTGGCCCATCTGGAGAAGATCATCCGCCGGCAGATGGTCATGAGGGCGTCGTGAGAGGGGCATGAGCATCTAGGCCATCCGCGAGACTCCTGGGGTGAGGTCGCGTGTATCAGCAGCTTTGAATGCCGAGGCTTTTTCAGCAATCCGGTGGCATTGTCCGTACCCCGGCCGGCGGGGCTTCCTTGAGAGTTGAGACTCGACCTGGACACCTCTTGCCGGAGGCCCAGCTACGGTGCGGGCCTCCCAACAACCTAGTGGCAATGATAGTTGCGAATAGCTGTTGCGGTAAAGCATAGAGCGGGTGGAAGTTCATACCTACCTCCAGTTGGTCGAAAGGGTCTGGAAGGACGGCCGTCCGACCCACCGCGTCGTCGCCAGTCTTGGACGCGAGGACCGGCTTTCCCCCGAACAGGTCGACCGGCTGATCGCTTCTCTGACTCCGTACAGCCAAAAGAGCGTACCGGTTGCGGAACCGGTGGATGTCGTGGAGGCCAGGGAGTACGGGACCTTGTTGGTTCTGGAGCACCTGTGCAAGAGTCTCGGTTTGGACCGTGTCCTCGGGAATCTGGCAGAGGAACGGTCCTTTGGTTTTGATCTGGAGGCGGCGGTCCGGGCGATGGTCTTCGCCCGGGTCCTGGAGCCGTCCTCCGATCGCGGGGGCCTGCGTTGGACGAAGCAGGTTTGGGCTCCGGGCCTGGAACAACTGAAGCTGCAGCACCTCTACCGTTCTCTGGACTTCCTGAGCGAGGCCAAGGGAGACATCGAAGCCCGGCTGCTCCAGGTCCTGGCCCAGCAGCTCATGGCCGATGTCCGACTGGTGCTCCTGGACACGACGAACATCTACCTCGAGGGTGAGGACCCCAAGGAGTTGGCGCAGTTCGGGTGTTCCCGGGACAAGCGCCCGGACCGGCGACAGTTCATCCTTGGCCTGTTAACGAGCCGAGAGAGGTTGCCCCTGGCCCACGTCCTGATGCCGGGGAGCACAAGCGACCTCGTGGCCATGAGGGAAGGCATCAGCTGGATCTCAAGCTCTCTTCCGGTCTCCGAGGTGATCGTCGTGGCCGACCGCGGTATGGTCAGCACTGATAACCTCAAGGCCCTTGAGAAGGCTCACATCCGTTACATCGTGGGGACCAGGCTTCGGCATCTGTCGACCCGGAAAGCTCTGGCCAGAGCGGGACGTTACAAGGTCGTCGCGAAGAACCTCAGGGTCAAGGAAGCCTGGCTTGACGGGAAGCGCTACATCGTCTGCCTGAACCCCCAGGAGGCCGAACGGGACCGCAGCGAACGGGCGAGCATCGTCGCCCACATCGAGGAGCAGATCGCCTCCCGCCGCTACGTCAGCTTCAGGGGGCAAGAGGTGAGTCTGAACCGAAGGCGATCGCCGAAGACGCCTACTACGATGGCAAGTGGGTTCTCCTTACCACTACCGACCTGCCTCCGGAAAAGGTTGCCGAGTCCTACAAGGGCCTGTGGCGGGTGGAAAGGGCTTTCCGGACATTGAAGACCCCGCTTGAGATTCGTCCAGTCTACCACTGGACGGAGAGCCGGGTCCGGGGCCAGGTGATGGTCTGCGTCCTGGCCTACCTTCTCGAACGCTTGCTCGAACACCGGCTGGAGAAGGCCGGACTCAACCTTTCCGCCGCTGAGGCCCTTGGAGCAGCCTCAAGCCTGAAGGCGGTGAAGATCGAACTCGCGTCAAAGCCGTCCTGGCGGTTAACCCGGCCGACCGATGAACCCAAGCATCTCCTGGCCAAGCTAGGTCTGGATCTACCAGCGCGGCTGAGCCTTGAGTCCCCTAGTTGGCAAAAGCAAAGAGTGAACCCCTGGCTAGCAGGGCTTTATTTCGTCAGTTGTCGAAGTCGAGTAAGAGATCTGCCAATTCCTGTGCGAAAAAAGGCCCAGGGAAATCCCTGAGCCTTGGACTATCTTGCCTCGGAGCCGAGCAGTAGTCTTCCGCCGGAGCAGAAATTCAAGAGGTCTGCGTTGCTTACAGGGGGCGCAGCACATCACTGGAGGGCCAAC
>DASXUT010000056.1 GCA_036504675.1 Bacillota bacterium
CTTCCGGCCAGCGCCACAGCCCGATCCTTTGGAGGCCTATCTACGTCAGAAGAACCCCGGTTGGCAAAAACTCATGAGCCAACGCTAAACCAGTCGCGGAAACGCTGAGGGTGACATTTTCTCAGTCCCGTTATGCGCTTATACAGGTGACATATTCACTGTCCATTGACAGAGTCAAGTTTGGTTCGGTGTCAAGTTTGGTTCGGAGCATCTTCATGGCCCCTTGCTACCCGAGGCGCCCGAGGACGGCGACGTCCCGCCCGTGCCCGAGCTCGACCCGCCCGGCACCACCAGATTCAAGTAGGTGCCCGGGACCTGCCCGGGAATGATCGCCTCAGCCACGGGGTTGTAGGCCGTCACGTTGATGTCCGAGGTCCACAGGGGGATGGTCATCCGTACGGCGGCCTTGGTATCGAGGTATAGGACGTGCCTGGTCTGGTTGACCCCGGCCGCTTCGAACTTGTCGCCGATATCGACCTGGACCCGGCCGATCAGCGACACGCGGACCGGCAGGCGAGGCCCGTAGTTGGCGAGCAGGCGCGACCCGGTCAGGGCCCCCATGGGGATGTAGACGCGGTGGCCGTCCATCGTCCGCATCGACTCGATGATCTTCAAGTTGGCCTGAGCCGCCAGCCGGTTGATGGCCGGGGTGTTCGGTTGGATGAAGGTAATCCGGTTGTCGCTGTCTCGTTCAAAGTAGTAGAGATCCCGATACTGGACGTCGCCGGCCAGTTCGGCGACGGCTCGGCTGATCTGCCCGACCACCATCTGCTGGGCTTCGACCTCGACATAGGCGTAGAGGATCGGCCCGACGGCCCGTTCGATGAGGCTGAAGGCGATCAAGAGGACGACCAGCAGGGCCACAACGGCAAGGCCCGCCTTCCGACGGGCCCGTCTCCTCCTGAGGCGCATGATGAAGCCCCCTGAGCACCAAAGTGACGCCCTCTATCCTATGCGCGAGGGGTCGTTCGGTGCCGGGGGGCCATTTTCGTGCCTGGGGGCCATTGGCGGCGCGGCGGTGCCTGTCGAATCAGCGGGCCACGGTCAACCGGGCGAAGCGGCGCTTGCCGACCCGGACGACCAGCCCCTCGAGGGGGACGCCGCGGAGCCCGAGGGCGAATTCGCGCCCCGCGACCCGTTCTTCCCCGACCTTCACCCCGCCTCCCTCGACCAACCTTCTGAACTCGCCGGCGCTGGCCACCAGACCGGCCTCCCTGACCAAACGGGCCAGGTCGTCGAAACCGAGCCGCCCGGACGGGAAATCGCCCGGCCGGACCACGATGGCCGGCATCTCCTCCGGCACTTCCTTCTGACGGAAGACCCGGACGAACTCCTCCTCGGCCGCGGCGGCCGCCTCGGGGCCCTGGTAGAAGGAGACTATCTCGCGGGCCAGGCGCATCTTGGCGTCGCGCGGGTTCATCTGCCCTTCGACCATCGCCTCGGTCATCGCCCGGACCTCTTCCAGCGGGACGTCGGTGACCAGTTCGAAGTACTTGGCGATGAGGTTGTCCGGGATGGACATGGTCTTGCCGTACATCTCCCCCGGCGGCTCAGCGATGCCGATGTAGTTGCCGAGGCTCTTGGACATCTTGTGGACGCCGTCGAGACCCTCGAGCAGCGGCATGGTTAGGACGGCCTGCGGCTCCTGGCCATACTCCCGCATGATGTCGCGGGTCAGGACGAAGTTGAAGGTCTGATCGGTCCCGCCAAGCTCGACGTCGGCCCGCATGGCCACCGAGTCGTGGGCCTGGGCCAGCGGATAGAGCAGTTCGTGGACGCTGACCGGCAACCCCTCCCGGAGGCGCTTGGCGAAGTCATCCCGCTCGAGCATCCTGGCCACCGTGTACTTGGAGGCCAGCCGGATGACGTCGGCGAAGTTCAGTCTTTCGGACCACTGGCTGTTGAAGACGAGCTTCGTCCGGGCCGGGTCGAGGAGCTTGTAAATCTGGGTCTCGTAGGTCTTGGCGTTCTTGCGGACCTCGTCCTCGGTCATCTGGCGCCGCGTATCCGATCGCCCGCTGGGGTCGCCGATGCGCCCGGTGAAGTCGCCGATGATGAACCAGACCTCGTGGCCGAGGTCCTGGAACTGGCGCATCTTGCGGATGACGACGGAGTGGCCGAGGTGGATGTCGGGCGCGGTCGGGTCGGCCCCGTACTTGATCCGCAGCGGCCGCCCTTCGGCCAGAGCCTTGCGCAGTCTGCTCTTGATGTCTTCCTCGGTGATGATCTCGGCCGCCCCGCGCCGGATCACGGCCATCTGCCGTTCGACCTCGGCCTCAAGCTTCGTCTTCGGCATCACATGTCCCCTCCTCGGAACAAACAAGCCTTTCATCCCGTCTTAGGGACGAAAGGCTTTTCGTGGTACCACCCTAGTTGACGCCGCCTTTGCGAAACCTTATTACGGGCCAGCCCAGAAGGCCGGGTCTGAACCCGGCGGTGTCCGCGAACGGCCCGCTCGCACCGACCGCGGGCTCTCTGGACGGCGTTTTCCCGGCTTACTTGGGCTCCGTTATCGTTTGGCGCTATTATATCACACGGTCAGAACCCGGGGGAAGGGTCACCTCGCGGTACGGCGCTAGGCAGGAGATGCCCTTCGGACCTAGAATAGAATTATGTTACGTAAGTCGGAGCTAAGGCAACCGCAGCAAAGTCAGACCATTCACGATAGGCAACTCACCTACCTGTCGAGGGGAAGGGATCGCGGACTTGGATACCTGGATCAGGAAATCCCGCTCGGGATCGAAGACCTCCGGGCGCCACGTCAAGAGAGTGAAGAGGACACCGACCGACGGCCCAGCGCGCGCCTCGTCCGGCGGCGGTCAGAAGGCCAACGTCCTCCGGGCCCTGATCATCATCGCCGTCGTCCTGATCGTCCTCATCGGCGCCTCGGGCATCGGTTTTGTGGCCACGAGTCTAAGAGGGCTTCCCAGCCTGGCCGACATGGGGCCGAACCCGGACGCGTCGACCCTCGTCTACGATGACCAGAACCAGCTCATCGGTCAGGTCCACGGGGTCGAGAACCGGATGCCGGTCAAGCTGAGCGACATCCCCATGAACGTCCAGGAGGCCTTCATCGCCGCCGAGGACAACCGCTTCTACCAGCACCACGGGGTCGACCTGCGGGGCATCGCCCGGGCCCTCTACGTCAACATCACCGGTGGCGGAGTCATCGAAGGGGCCAGCACCATCACCCAGCAGTTGGCCAGGAGCGCCTTCTTGACGATGGACCGGACCCTCAAGCGCAAGGTCCAGGAGGCCGTCGTCGCCCTCGAATTGGAGCGCCGCTATACAAAAAAAGAGATCCTGGAAATGTACCTCAACCAGATCAATTTCGGGCGCGGCAATTACGGCGTTCAGGCGGCGGCCCAGAATTACTTCGGCAAGAACGTCGGCCAGTTGACCCTGGCCGAGTCGGCCATGCTGGCCGGAATCGTCAAGTCACCGGAGAACTACAACCCGGTGGCCAACCTCAAGACGGCGACGACCGTGCGGGACCGGATCCTCGATCAGATGGTCGGGTACGGTTACATCTCCGCCGACGAGGCGGCCAAGGCCAAGAAAGAGACCCCGACCATCGCCAAGAAGAAGTCGACCTCCTACCCCGGCGACTGGTTCGTCGACTACGTCGTCCAGCAACTGCTGAAGAAGTGGGGCGAGGAGAAGGTCTACCGCGGCGGGCTCCGGGTCTATACCACCCTGAACCTGAAGACCCAGGTTGCCGCCCAGCAGCGGATGCAGGAGATGCTGGACAAGGACTATCCGATCAAGGAAGGTGGCCAAGCTCAGCCGGACATGGCGGCCGCCTTCATCGAGCCGAAGACCGGCTACGTCAAGGCGGTCATCGGCGGCCGGGTCTACGATCGCCAGCTCGGCCTGAATCACGCCACGGCCTCGAAAAGGCAACCCGGTTCATCGATAAAGCCTCTGGTCGTCTACACGTCGGCCATCGACGCCGGCTTCCCACCGTCGTATGTCGTCGATGACTCGCCGATCGTCTACACTCAGCCGGACGGCAGCCCGTGGTGGGTCCAGAACTACGACGGCCGCTTCCGCGGCCTGATAACCATCAGGCAAGCGGTCGAGCAGTCGGTCAACATCGTCGCCGTCAAGATGCTCGAGCAGATCGGTCCCAAGACCGGCCTCGAGAACGCCCGGCGGATGGGCATCACCACCCTCCACGACTCCGGCCGCCTCAACGACGTGACCCTGGCCCTCGCCCTCGGCGGCGTGACCGACGGGGTCATCCCCCTGGAGATGGCCTCGGCCTACGGCGTCCTGGCCGACGGCGGCGTCCGGGCCGAGCCGATCTCCATCCTCAAGGTGGTCGACAAGAGCGGCAACGTCCTCGAGGAGAACAGACCTAAGACCCAGGTCGTCCTGAAACCCGAGACGGCTTGGATGATGACCGACATCCTGGAAGGAGTCATCCAGCGCGGGACGGGTCGCCCGGCCGACATCGGCCGACCGGCCGGCGGCAAGACCGGGACCACCAATGACCTCGTCGACGCCTGGTTCGTCGGCTACACCCCGAACCTGGTCGGGGCCGTCTGGATGGGCTACGACCAGCCCAAGGCGATGCACAACGTCTACGGTTCGACCTATCCGGCCCAGGTCTGGAAGGCCGGGATGCTGGCCTTCCACGAAGGGAAACCGGTCGAGGACTTCCAAGCCCCGGCCGACCTGGTCAAGCTGACCGTCTGCCGCAAGTCGGGCAAGTTGCCCGGTCCCTTCTGCCCGCCCGAAGACCTCTATGAGGAGACCTTCCTCCCCGGCACCCAGCCGACCACGATCTGCGACGTCCACGTCCTGGTCAAGATCGACCGGCTCGACGGGAAGTTGGCCACGCCCTACTGCCCGCCCCAGGACGTCGTCCAGAAAGTCATGCTCAAGCGGCCCAAGTGGATGCCGTTCAAGGGCACCGGAGCCGGCCCTGAAGACGCCGCCCTGGCCGCCCCGACGGAGTTCTGCAATCTTCATGGGCCGGGCGGGGTCAACCCCGGCGGGGGGAATGGCGGGGGGACCACCCCGGCTCCCAACCAGCCCAGTGGCAACCGCTGAGCGGCGTCGACAGACTCCAAGCGACCAAGAGCCCGGACCGCGATGGTCCGGGCTCTTCGTGTCATTGGCGGGTTCGCAGGGCCATCCCAACCTCAGACGGGGCCAAGGATTTTCAGACGGTGTACAGGATCTCGGCTCCCGGGAAGAGCCGGCTGATGCGTTCCCTGAAGAACTCCTTGAGTTCGGCCATCTCCTCCTGGTGATAGAGATACTTGCCGTAGCCGAACTGCCCCATCTTCCACCGCCGCCTGGTCTCGTCAAGGTCCAGGGTGGTCCCGGGGAAGATCGACAGGATGGTCCGCTTGGCCTTGGGGGTGAAGCGATGGGCGATCAGTTCGAAGGTCAGGCGGGGTGTCCCGGGACGGCGGCCCGAAGTCGGTCTCGTGGCCGTCGCAGGCCCCATCGCTCTGGCCGTCTCCTCGAGGAGCGCCCAATAGTCGGCGCGCCAGTCGCCGTCGAGGAAGATCGGGGCGATCAGGAAACCCATGGGGTAACCCGCCGCCGCTACCTTGGCCGCGGCGGCCAGCCTGTCCTCAAGGCCGGGGACGCGGTGCTCGTGGCGGCGGATGACGGCCCGCGTATTCAGGCTGAAGCGGATCTCCGTGTGGCCGTTGTGGTCCAACCCGAGGAGTGGTTCGACCCCGTCGTCCTT
>DASXUT010000057.1 GCA_036504675.1 Bacillota bacterium
ATTCACGCAGTTTGCTGAGTTTCACTCTTTTTCACCTCACTCCGTTACGACGTATTCGGCGACCACGTAGAACTTCCCGGCCGTGACGGCCTGGCCCGCGATGGTCGCCGTGATCTGCCGGGCCGCGGTCGTCTTCTTGAAAGTGGCCGCGGTGCCGGTCGAGACGCCCTCGTGCATGCCGGCGTCCCAGGGATTCGCGGCATTGCTCACGGCAATGGCCGCGACGATGTCATCGGCCGCCTCGGCATGGAGAGCGATGGTGCCCGCATCCGCGCCGGCCGTGGTCAGGGTCGTCAGGACCTCGACATAGGTCCGGGTGATGACGGCCTTGATCGGGATATAGACCCCGAGGCCGATGGCTCCGATGGCTCCGCCGTGGACGGCGAAGTCGTAGAGCGCCTTGACGGTCCGCTTGACCCCGACGTCCGCCGGCAGGTCGGCGATCCCCGGAGAGCCGTGGGCGAGCTTCACCGGAATGGCGGTCGTGGCGCCGGCGACGACGGCCCCCAGGGCGGTGCCGAAGTAGGCGCCGGACTGCTTCTTCGAGAGGTGCGGGTCATCGGCGGTCACGAAGTACACCGGATCGCCGATAGCCACGGCCTTGTTGCCGAGATCGTCGACGCCTTTGACCGAAAGGCTATAGACGTCCTCGGTGTCGACCATGACCTGGCCGTCGGCGTCCGTGGCCCCAAGGGCCACGCCGTGGATCCCACCCAGGGCGACAGGGTGGCCGGAGACGATGGCGGCGAGGGTGAGCAGGAGGTGCTTGCCCCTCTGGACCCAGTTGTTGGCCATTACTTGTCACCCTCTTTCTTCTGCTCGTCCTTCTTCTGCTCGGCCACGCCCAGGAGGCTGTCCATGGTCTTCTGGGCCTCCTTGAGCGCGGTCTCGGCGTCCTCGGCCTTGCCCGACCCGGCGCCCCGGATGGTCACCCGGTTCGCCTCGACGAGACCCTTGATGTAGGCCTCTTCCTCGGCCACGGCCGCCTTGACGGCCTCCTTCAGCTTGTCGTCGCTCTCGAAGGTCCGGCCGGCCAGGGACTTGATCACCCGCTCTTTAGCCATGGCGGGCAGCTTCGCTTCCTTGAGGGCCTCGACGATCTTTTCCTTGGTCTCGGCAGCGACGGCCTTCTCCCGGAGGGTCTTGTTCTCCGTAGTCAGGCCCTGGACAGCCTCGGCGAGCTTGGTGATCTTGCCCTCGGCCTCCTTGATCGCCTTCGTGACCTCGTCCTTCTTGCCGTAGACGCGGCTTTCGACCTCGTCCGTGATGGCCTGGACGATCTCCGGCCGGGACTCACGGAGTCCGTCGAGCAGCTGCTTTTTGGTCGCCTCGTCGAGGTCGGCCTCCTTGAGCTGCTTCAGCAGTTCCTTGATGTCCACCGTCTTATCTCCCTTCTGGGAATCGGGTCGGTTGCTCGCGAGCAGGCGGTCCAGCCGGCCGCCCGCCGCGCCATCGGTGACCAGGTCAACGCTTTTGACTGCCTTGATTGCCTCGATGATTTGTCCGGTGCGGCCTGCGATTGTTCCTTGACGCGTTCTGCCTAGAGCGTTGTGGCTGAGCTGGATGGCTTCGGGGTCTTCCTTGGCCAGGGAGTAGAGCGCCCGGGCGGTTTCGTAGAACTGGAGCTTGCCCCTGAGCGATCCATCCTCGGCGACATGAACCCCATGATACCGACCGGCGAGATCCCGAACAGACCTCTCCGGTCGGCCGGCCTCCTCGGTCGGCGTCGGGTGGTCGATGAACGCCCGGGCGCCCTCGTAGAGCGGCGCCGCGGCCGCCAGGGCCTCGGCCGGGTAGTATCGGCCGTTCTTTGACCAACCGGGCTGGATCAATGTCACTTCGGCCTCGAGCTTGTCGGCCGAGAACTTGGCCTCCTTGAGGGAGACGAGCTCGCCGAACTCGACGTCAGTATCGGTCGCCTCCTTCGCCCACTTGCCGCCGGGGGTCTTGTGCCACCCCGCCCGCTCACAAGCCGACCAGGCCGCGGCCATGGCCTTGTCCTCGGCGAGGCCTCGGCCGAGTTCGGTGTTAGCCACCTGGCGGAAGAGGCCCTGGGCCTCAGGCGGCAGGACGTTACGGACCGCCGGGGGCAGGTCTTCGTTGCGCATCCACGGCATCGTCGGTCATCCTCCTTACGCCTCGAGGTACTGGATGAACTCCTCGGGGCCCATGAGTTCGTCGGTGAGGTAGCAGAGACAGTTGGGGTGCGGCACCTCGGGCACCCGGTCCTTCGGATATACCCCGCCGCCGTTCGGCCCGCCGGCGGCTAAGTCGTCACAGACATCCTCCTTGGGGTGGCTGGCCGACAGGTTCCACTTGATGCCGAGGACGTAGGGCGCGGTCAGGCTCTGGTTGACATGGAGCGAGTGATAGGCGAACTGGGTCTCGGTCCTGGCCAGTCGCAGGGTGTTCGTGTAAACAGACGAGACCCCTTTCGCGTACTCCGAGGGGGTCACGACGGTCTTGCCCTGGAACGGATCCAGGAGGTATTGGCGGAGTTCCTTGGCGAGGTT
>DASXUT010000058.1 GCA_036504675.1 Bacillota bacterium
GTCGGTCAGGGGGGCCGACAGGATCAGGTGCCGTTCTCCACCCCCCGAACCGGTGGCGGCCCAGGGCTTCTCCGGCAGGACCGCCTCAGTCTCGGGGAGGACGACCGGCTCCATCATCTGGCCGAGGATCCCGTCCCCGAGGATCATCACCGGGTTGCGGTACTTGTCGGCCAGCTCATAGGCCAGCGCGGCCAGGCCGGCCATCTCCTGGACCGAAGCCGGGCCGAGGACGATCAGGTGGTAGTCGCCGTGCCCCCCACCCTTGGTCGCCTGCATGTAGTCGGACTGGGCTGGGGTGATCCGGCCGAGGCCGGGGCTCCCCCGGGTGATGTTGACCACCAGTCCCGGGAGCTCCGACGAGGCCATGAAGGACAGGCCTTCCTGCATCAGGCTGATCCCCGGGCTGGACGAGGAGACCATCCCCCGCCGGCCCGAGGCGGTCACCCCGTAGAGCATGTTGATCGCCCCGAGCTCGCTCTCGCTCTGCAGGAAGACGCCGCCGACCTCCGGAAGGCGGGTGGCCATGTATTCGAGGATCTCGTTCTGCGGGGTGATCGGGTAGCCGAAGTAGAATCGGCAACCGGCCCGGACGGCCGCTTCGGCCAAGGCTTCGTTGCCTTTCATCAGGACGCGTTCCAATTCAGCTCAGCGCCTCCCATGGGTGAGTGTCTATGGGTGTACCGGGGTGCCCTCGAGCCGGGTGGCCCGGCGGTAGGTTGAATCAGCGAGAGAGCCAGCCGAAAAGGCCGTGGGTGATCGTCTCCCGGTTCAGTTCGGCCAGGGCCCTGGTCAGCGGGAGCTGCTTCGGGCAGGCCCGCTCGCAGTTCTGGGCCTTGCCGCAATCGGTGATCCCGCCCGGGCCCATCACCGCCCGCAGTCGCTCGGCCCGGATGGACTCCCCGAGGGGATGGGCGTTGAACCGCCTGACCTGGGCCAAGACCGCCGGCCCGATGAAGGGCGAGCGGCCGTTGACCTGGGGGCAGGCCTCCATGCAGCAGCCGCAGGTCATACAGCGGGACAGCTCGTAGGTCCAGGCCTGTAGGCTTGGCGAGACCCGGGGCCCCGGGCCCTGGTCGTGGCTGCCGTCCATCTGGATCCAGGCCCTGACCTTCTTGAGGCTTTCGAAGATGGACTGCCTGTCGACCATCAGGTCGCGGACCACCGGGAACTTGGTCAACGGCTGCAACACGATGGGCTGGGTCAGGGTCTCCACCAGGGCGCTGCAGGCCTGGCGGGCCTGGCCGTTGATCAGCATCGTGCAGGCCCCGCAGACCTCCTCCAGGCAGTTGCAGTCCCAGACGACCGGGACGGTCGCCCGGCCCCGGGCGTCCACCGGGTTCTTCTGGATCTCCATCAGGGCGGCCACGATGTTCATGTTCGGGGCCGCGGGGACCGAGAACTCCTGCCAGTATGGACGGGAGTCCGGGCGCTCCCGGCGCCTTATCTTCAAGAGGATGGCGGCCGGCTCAGCCACGCTTGGTCGCCTCCTTGTCGACATCGTACTTGCGGACCCTGGGGACGATGTGGCGGGTATCGACCGGCTCGTAGGATAGTTGCGGCCCGTCCGGCGTCCGGGTGGCGATGGTCGTCTTCAGCCAGTTGGCGTCGTCGCGGTCGGGGAACTCCGGCTTGTAATGGGCGCCGCGGCTCTCATTGCGGGTCAGAGCGCCGAGGGTGATCACCCGGGCCAGCTCGATCATCCCGGCCAGCTGCCGGACGTAGGGGATGACCTGGTTGGTCCAGTGGCCGGAATCGGCGACGTTGATGTCCTTCCACCGCTCCTTGAACTCGGCCAGCCGGTCGAGGGTGGCCTCGAGGCGGTCGTTGTGCCTAACGACGGTGACGTTCTCGTTCATCACCTCGCCCAGCTCACGATGGAGCTTGTAGGGGTTCTCCGGGCCGGAGGTCATCCGGGCGATCGCTTCGTCCCGCTCCCTCTGGCGCTTGACCTCGCCCTCGAAGAGCGAGGACGGGGCCTCACCCGCGGCCTCCTGCCGGTTGATGTATTTGGCCGCGGCCGGCCCGGCGACCATCCCGCCGTAGATGGCCGAGAGCATGCCGTTGCCGCCCAGGCGGTTGGCCCCGTGGTACTGGAACTCGCACTCCCCGGCGGCGAAGAGGCCGGGGATGTTGGTCATCTGGTCGACGTCCACCCACAGGCCGCCCATCGAGTAGTGGACGGCCGGGAAGATCTTCATCGGCACCTTCCGCGGGTCCTGACCGGTGAAGAGCTGGTAGATGTCGAGGATGCCCTCCAGGCGCCGCTTGACCTCGTCCGGGTCCATGTGGGACATGTCCAGGTAGACCTGGCTCTTGCCGTCGATCCCAAGGCCCATGTCGACGCAGACCTTGAAGATAGCCCGGGTGGCGATGTCCCGCGGGACCAGGTTCCCGTAGGCCGGATACCACTCCTCCAGGAAGTACCACGGCTTGCCGTCGCGGTAGGTCCAGACCCGGCCGCCCTCGCCCCGCACCGACTCGGAGATCAGCCGGTTCTTGTCGGCTCCGGGGATGGCCGTCGGATGGACCTGGATGAACTCACCGTTGGCGTATTTCACGCCCTGCTGGTAGAGGGCGGCGGAGGCGTAGCCGCTGTTGGAGATGGAGTTGGTCGTCCGGCCGAAGATCAGTCCCGGGCCGCCGGTGGCGATGACCACCGCTCCGGCCGGGAGGGCCCGGATCTCCATCGTCCTCAGGTCCTGGGCGACGATCCCCCGGCAGCGCCCGGCGTCGTCGATGACCGCCGAAAGGAACTCCCAACCCTCGTAACGGATCACCCGGCCGGCCGCCTCCATCCGCCGGACCTGCTCGTCGACGGCGTACAGCAGTTGCTGGCCGGTGGTCGAACCGATGAAGGCGACCCGATGGAACTTCGTCCCGCCCAGGAGCCGGAGGGCGATGAGGCCCTCGGGGGTGCGGTTGAAGGGGACCCCCATGCGGTCGAAGACGCGGATGATCCCGGGGGCCGCCTCGCACATCCCCTTGACCGGGGTCTGGTCGGCCAGGAAATCACCGCCGTAGATGGTATCATCGAAGTGTTCCCAGGGGGAGTCGCCCTCCCCGAAGGTGTCGAGGGCGGCGTTGATCCCCCCCTGGGCGGCGGCGGAGTGCGACCGTTTGCTCGGCCCGAGGGCCAGGAGGTCGACCTCGAGGCCGGCCTCGGCCGCCTTGAGGGCGGCCATCAGGCCGGCCAGCCCGCCGCCTACGACTACGAGTCTTGGCTTCATGTCCTCTCTCCTAATCTCAGATCAGGGCCATCGACGCCCGGGAGATGATGACCGCGAAGACGACGCAGACCACCGACAGGACACCGAAGGCGGCCCACAGGAAGCGGGCCAGGGAGGCCTGGGCCTTGGGTCCGGTGACGATCCCCCAGTCGAGGCAGAAGCCCCACAGGCCGTTGAGGAAGTGGTAGAGGGCGCAGATGGTGGCCAGGGTGTAGATGGCGGCCAGGAGCGGATTGGCGAAGATGACGGCCAGGTCGTTGAAGGTGATCAACTCCTTGGCCAGGTAGCTGTGGAGGCGTAGGGTCCAGAAGTGCCAGCCGACAAAGACGAAGGTGGCGAGGCCGGTCAGGCGCTGCAGGACGTAGGCCCAGTTACGGCCATACGGGTAGCGGACCAGGTTGACCTGGCCGGTCAGGGTGACATAGAGCCCGTAAAGCCCGTGCAGAGCCAGGGGCAATAGGATCAGTCCGAACTCCAGGACCAGCAGGAACGGTAGACCTTGGAGGAAGCGGACCTGGGCGTCGAACTTGGCGGCCCCGATGACCATGAGACTGTTGGAGACGAGGTGCTCGGCCAGGAAGAGCCCCAGGGGGACGACGGCTAGGAGCGAGTGGATCCGGCGGAACAGGTAGTTGTTGGCGAAGACGGGTATGGTCATGATCACTCCCGGCTTTCTGAACCGGGCCGGCCGACGGCCGCCGGGAAGAGGGCGGTCAGTTGCCTCAGGTGGGTCAGCCCGTCCAGGTTTCGTGAGGCTTCGATCAGTCCCTCGGCGGCGGTCGGCCCGATCACCGGACCGGCCAGGGCCCGGAACTTGTCCTCCAATTCGCTTGTGGAAACCGGGTTCTCCGGGTCGCCCCGCGGGTCCTCGACGCTCCCGGTCAGGGTTCGGCCGCCCCTGGTCCTGATGGTCACCCGGGCCGGCCACCTGGCCGGGTGGATGGCCTCAAGGGCCGGGTCGGCCCGCAGTTCGACGCGCCCCATGGTCTCCCTGATCCGCGGCTCCCAGAGGCCGGCCTCGGAAAAGTCGGCCAGACCGGCCGATCCCCGGTGGATGGCCAGGGCGACGCAGAAGGGCAGGCTGAACTTGGCGCTGTAAACGGTAGTCGGCTGATGATCGGCGGTCACCCCGAGGGCCACCGAGTAGGTCTCGACGGTCACCGAGGCAACGTCGGCGGGGTCCAGGTCGCGCCCTTCCATCGCGGCCAGGACGGCGTCGATGGCCGGGTGGGTGTGCCGGCACGAGGCGTGAACCTTGAAGGAGACCTCCTCCAACTTGTACGGCGACCCGAAGCCCGCGGTCACCTTCTTCGGGTCGAAGGCGGCCGCGGTGGCCACGAAGAAGCCCTTCTCGCCCTCGAGGATCCGCGCGGCGGAGGTGAACCCCTGCTGGGCCAGGAGGGCCGAGAGGACCCCGTTCATCGCCGCCTTGCCCGGATGGAGGTGCTTGGACATGGCCCCGTCGGCCAGGAACTCCCAAAGCCCGGCGGCCTGCGTCCCGGCGCTGCCCAGGGCCGAGGCGATCCCCTCGGCCCCCAGGCCGAGGAGCTTGGCGGCGGCCGCGGCGGCTCCGAAGGTCCCGCAGGTCCCAGTGGTGTGCCAGTACTTGTAATGCGACGGCGTGACCGCCTCGCCGATCCGGATGACCGCCTCGTAGCCGGCGGCCACGGCGGCCAGGAAGGCCGGGCCGTCGGCGTCGACGAGTTCGGCCACGGCCAGCGCGGCGGGGATGACCACCGCCGCGGGATGGCTGATCGAAGCCCGGTGGACGTCGTCCAATTCGACCACGTGGGAAACGGCTCCGTTGTAAAGGGCGGCGCTGGTCACCGGGAGCTTGGGGCCCCCGACCAGGCTGGCCTGGGGCCGCCCCCCCAGGGACTCGACGACGGCCAGGACCATCCGCCCGGGCGGGCTGGGGCTGCCGGCGATGGCCGAACCGAGCCAGTCGAGGACGGCTCGTTTCCCCGCCTCGCGCAGGGCGGCCGGCAACCTCTCGCCCTTCAGGCCGTCGAGGAACTGGGCAAGCTCAAGGGTCAGTGGTCGTTCGATGGTCTATTCCCCGCTTCCCCGGCGGCCCCCGCGGGGCCGCCTCGGGTCACTTCCCGCTCATCCTTCGCCCTCCAGTCATCTCATCCGGACAGGGCCGGCAGGGTGATGCTGTCCTTCCCCACCCGGTGGACCCGCCCGTCTTTGATCACCAGTTCAACCCGGCGCGCGGCCGTGATGTCCTCGAGCGGGCAGGCCGACAGGACGATCAGGTCGGCCCGCTTGCCCCGCTCGATCGTCCCGATCATCCCGTCCAGGCCGAGGAGCCCGGCCGACCCGACGGTCCCGATCCGCAGGGCCCCGTAGGGACTGAGGCCGACGTCCACAAACCGCTCCAGTTCAGCCTGGAAGTCGCCGTGGCGCCCGGCCGGCGAGCCGCTGTCGGTCCCGGCGGCCACCTTGACCCCGGCCCGGTGGGCCGCCAGGAAGCGCTCAACCTTCACGTCCCAGGCCCGGCGGACCATCTCGATCAGTTCGGGGGCGATCTTGTACTCGGCCCCATGCTGGATCATCTTCCAGTAGATCGAGAAGGTCGGGTCGATGTAGACGTCCCGCTTGAGAAGCATCTCGATGGCCTCGTCATCGGGGAAGGAAGCGTGCTCGACCGAATCGATCCCCGCTCGGACAGCGTTCTTGATGGCCACGGCGCTGTGGGCGTGGGCCGCCGTGCGCTTACCGGCCTTGTGGGCCTCCTCGATCCCGGCGGCCATCTCGTCCTCGTTCAGTTGGGCCGCCCCGGGCTGCTCGCCGACTTCGGCGAAGCCCCCCGAGGCCATGAACTTGACCCAGTCGGTGTGGGCCTTGATCTGCAGACGGGCCGCCCGTCTGACCCCGTCCCGCCCGTCGGCCTCGCAGCCGAAGAACCACCCGTGACCGCCGGTCATCCCGATCATCTGCCCGCCGGCGACGACCCGCGGGCCGTGGATCAGCCCGGCCCTGACCGCGTCGCGGACGGCGACGTCGATGTGGTCGACGCCGCCCGGGTCGCGACAGGTGGTGACCCCGGAGAGCAGGGTCACGAAGGCGTTGTTGACCGCGTGGATGGTCCGCTCCTTGTCCGTCCGGGCCACTTCCTCGCTGATCAGGGCCCCGCTGTAGGTCAGGTGGCAGTGGGCGTCGATCAGGCCGGGCAGGACGTACTTCCCGGTGAGGTCGATGACCTCGGCGGAAGCACAGGTCCCGGCCCCGGCCGCCTCCGCTCCGAGGGCGGCAATAAGGCCGTCCTCGACGACCAGGTCGGCAGTTCGAGGATCGGCCTTGACCGGGTCCTTCATCGTGATGACAGTCCCGTTCCTGAGGATGAGCATCTGGGCGATCAGTCCTTTCTCGACGGCTCTCGGTCGGCCGGCGCCGGCCGGCGGCTCAACAGGCGCCGACATGGACCTCACCCGCCTTCATGACCGCCTTGACCTCCCTGACGGCCAGCTGGTCCTCGAGCGGGTTGCGGGCCAGCCCGACCAGGTCGGCCTGCTTCCCTGCCTCGACGGTCCCCTTGGACGACGAGAGCCCGCAGAGTTCGGCCCCGTTGCGGGTCAGGGCGCAGAGGGCTTCCATCGGAGCGAAGCCGCCGTCGACGAGAGCCTTCATCTCGGCGGCCGGATCGGCGTGGCAGCCGTCGCCGCCGGTGGCCACCTTGACCCCGGCCTTGTGGACCTTGGTGATGGTCTCCAGGTACTGGCCGGCAGCCTGCTTGGCCTTGACGTACATCGACTCGGGCAGGCCCGGCGTGCGGAGCAGAAGCGGGAAGACCCCGTAGGTGACCACCAGGTAGATCCCGCGGTTGGCCATCTCGGCCAGGTCGCTCTCGGTCAGCCAGGTGCCGTGCTCGATGGAGTCGATGCCGAGCTCGATGCACTGGGTGGCGGCCGGCCCGCCGTAGGCATGGGCGGCGATCTTGATCCCCAGGGCGTGGGCCTCGTCGATGGCCGCCCTGATCTCCTCCGGTCTCATCTCGGCCTGCCGCGGGGATGAACCCTCCCCGGCGACGCTGCCGGTGGCCATCAGCTTGGCCCAGTCGGCCCCGGCCTTCCGCTCGAGGCGCACGGCCACGCGCATCCCCTCGGCCCCGTCGGCCTCGTGGCAATAGGGCCACTCGGGGTAACCCGTCCGGACGATCATCTGGCCGGCGACCTGGAGGTCCGGCCCCTTGACCAGGCCCACTTCCAGGAGCCGCTTGATCTTGCAGTTGATCGAGTTCTTGGCGCCGAGGTCCCTGAGGGTGGTGATCCCGGCGGCGAGGAGGCGGCGGCAGTTCCGCACCGCCCGGGCCGTCAGGTAGATCGCCCAATCCTCCCTGGGGTCGGTGGAGTCGTCGAAGTCCATCGTCAGGTGGTCGTGGCAGTCGAAGATGCCGGGGATGACGACCAGGCGGCTCCAGTCGAGGAGCGTGTCGCCGGCCTGCGGGGGCCGGAGGCCGGGGACGACCTCGGCGATCTTCCCATCCTGGGCGACGACGGTCTGTGAGGGACGGGCGTCGGCCCCGGTCCCGTCGATCAGCACGCCGCAATGGACAAGTGTCTTGGCGGTCACTGTGCAGTCCCCCTCATCTGGGATTAACGGCGCATCTTCGGGTCCATCATGTCCCGGAAGCCGTCACCAAGCAGGTTGAAGGCCAGGACGGTGACGAGGATGGCCAGGCCGGGGAAGGTCGTCGCCCACCAGGCGTCGCGGAGGAACTCCCGGGCGGTGCTCAGCATGGCCCCCCACTCGGGGGTCGGGGGCTGGGCGCCCAAGCCGACGAAACTCAGGCCGGCCGCGTTCAGGATGACGAAGCCGAGGTCGAGTGAGGCGTTGACCATCGCCGGGGCCAGTGAGTTCGGCAGAACGTGCTTGAACAGGATGGCCAGGCTCGGCAGACCCTCGGCCCGCGCGGCTTCGACGTATTCCATCTCCCGGACCTGGAGGACGACGGCCCGGGTGACCCGGGCATACCACGGCCACCAGATGATCGCCAGGGCGATCATGGCGTTGTTCAAGGACGGGCCGAGGCTGGCCGAGATGGCCAGGGCCAAGATCAATCCGGGGATGGATAGGAAGACGTCGGTCAGGCGCATCAGGGTTTCGTCGAGCCACCCGCCATAGAAGCCGGCGATTGCCCCGACCAGGGCGCCGAAGGGGAAGGTGACGATGATCACCCGGACGCTGATGGACAGGGAGATGCGGGCGCCGTAGATGATCCGGCTGAGGATGTCCCGGCCCATCTCGTCGGTGCCCAGGAGATGCTCGCGGCTGGGCGGCTTGAGCCGGTTGGGAAGGTCGACCTGCAGCGGGTCGTGGGGAGCCAGGACCGGGGCAAAGATGGCCACGAGGATGACGAGGAGCAGGATGACCAGCCCGACCCGGCTTAGGGGACTCCTGAGCAAGTACTTCATGTCGTCACCTCAGCCTCAGTGGACTTTGATCCGCGGGTCGATGTAGAAGTAGAGGACGTCGACCACCAGGTTGACCATCACGTAGACAACGGCGATGAAGACGGTGAAACCCATCACCGCCGGAAAGTCGAGCATCTGGATGGCCTGCACGGCATAGCGGCCCATTCCCGGCCAACTGAAGACGCTCTCGACGAGGACCGAGCCGCCGAGGGCGTAGCCATAGACCATCCCCAGGACGGTGATCACCGGCAGGAGCGCGTTCCTGAGGGCGTGCTTGTAGACGACGATCCGCTCGGCCAGCCCCTTCGAACGGGCCGTCCTCACGTAGTCCATGGAGAGGGCCTCGAGCATGCTCGAGCGCGTGTTCCGGGTGACCATGCCGATGAGGGCGGCGCCCAGGGTGACGGCCGGCATGATCAGGTGCAGGAGGGCCTCCCAGAAGGTGGCGAACTTCAACTGCAGGAGCGAGTCCACCAGGAAGAGCCCGGTGATCCTCCGGGGCGCGTCGGCGAAGATGGACAGCCGTCCGTCGCCGGGGAGGATCCCCAAGAAGACGTAGAACACCATCAGGAGCATCAGGCCGAGCCAAAACGAAGGCATGGCCACCCCGGACAGGGCGACGAACCGGCTGACGTGATCGGGCAGCTTGTCCTTGCGGTAGGCCGAGATCACTCCGAACGGCACCCCGAAGACCATGGCCAGGACGACCGCCGTCGTCCCCAGTTCGAAGGTGGCCGGAAAGGAGTTCAGCAGGTCCCGGGCCACCGGCCGGCCGGTCTGGAGCGAGTCACCGAGGTCGCCGCGGGCCAGGTCCCGCAGGTAATAGACGTACCTGATCGGCCAGGGCTCGTCCATCCCGAGCTTGTGGCGCAGAGCGGCGATGATCTCCGGCTTGGCCTGGGCGCCGGCCATCATCTGGGCCGGGTCGCCGGGCACCGCCACCGAGATGATGAAGGTGAGCAGGGTCACTCCGATCAGCACCGGAATCAACAAAGCCAGCCGCCGGAGCACGTAGTTGAGTAGCCTCATCGGCTAACCTCATCCCTTCTGTTCCCCTAAGGGTCGCTGGCGAGCGCGGGAAAAGCCGGTCGACATCAGCGGATCGGGGGACCGGGGTGGGCCGACCCAACGGCGGGCCCACCCCGGATCCATCGTGCCAGGTTCGACTTACGTCATCATTCCTTGGACATCTGCTCCAGCGGGAGGGCCCAGTTGCTCATCGGGTTGAGGACGTAGCCCTTGACCCACTTGCGCATCGGGTTGGCCGTGTAGGCCTGGGCGATCGGGATGTAGGTGGCGGCCTTGTTGGTGATGTCGGTGATCTGCTTGTAGTAGCTCTCGCGCTGGGTCGCGTCGACGGTGCTCCGGGCCTTGATGAGGAAGTCGTCGACCGTCTTGTCCTTGATGAAGGCCCAGTTGTAGCCGGGGCCGGCGTTCCCCGAGTAGAAGAAGTACCAGCAGTTGTAGTCGGGGTCGGCGTAGTCCGGCGTCCAGCCGCTCATCCCGAGGGCGAAGTCGCCGTCGCTGAGCTTCTTGTACAGGGCCGGCAGGGCGTACTCGCGGAGGCTGATCTTGATTCCCGCCTGGGCCGCGTCGGACTGGACCTTGGTGGCCACCTTCTGCCACAGGGCGATCGGGCCCATCGACAGCTCGAACTCGATGCCGTTCGGGTAGCCCGCTTCCTTCAGCAGTTTCTTGGCCCCTTCGACGTCGTGGTTGAAGCGGAAGGCGTTGGCGTCGTAGCCCATCAGGCCCTTCGGGATGCCGCCCAGGAGGCGCTCGGCATGGCCGCCGTAAATGTCCTTGATGATGCTGTCATAGTCGATGGCCATCGACAGGGCCTGGCGAACCTTCTCGTTGTCGAAGGGCTTCTTCGAGCCGTTGGGGATCAGCCGCAGGATGTCCATGGTCGGGCCTTCGGCGATCGCGACCCCATCGGTCTTCCGCAGCGCTTCGATGGTGTCCCAATCGAGGAAGCGGCCTTCGATCATGTCGATCTCGCCCTTTTCGAGGAGCATCCGCTGGGTGGAGGCCTCGGGGACGATCCTCAGGACTAACTTCTTGATCTTGGACTTCGGGCCGAACCACTTGTCGTTGCGGACGAAGACGCCGTCCCCGTTGGGGGTGAAGGTCTGGACGACGTACCGACCGGAGCCCATGCTGTTGGTGGTCAGGTAGGTCTCGCCGATCGGGTCGGACGAGGTGTACTTGTCCTTGATCTTCGGGTTGATGATCAGGCCGGCCGGGGTGGCCAACATGGCCATGAAAGCCGGAATGGACTCCTTCAGGTTGAACTGGACGGTGCTCTGGTCGATCACCTTGACCGTGTCGTCGAAGATGATCCCCGACCAGGAGCTGGCGGCCAGTTTCCCGACTTTGATGATCCGGTCAAAGCTGAACTTGACGGCGTCGGCGGTCACCGCCGACCCGTCGGCGAACTTCGCGTCCTTCCGCATGTGGAAGGTGAACGTCTTCGCGTCGGGGGAGGCTTCCCAGGTATCGGCCAGGGCGGGCACGATCTTCGTGCTGTCGGCGGCGTAGGTGATCAGGCCGTCATACAGCAAGGAGATCAGCCGGTTCACCGCGTTGCTGCTGCCGTTGGCCGGGTCGAGTTCGGGGGCTTGGTTGGCGGTCGCGTAGATGAAGGTATCCTTGGCCTTGGCCGAAGGTTGACCCCCTCCAGACTTACAGCCGCTGACGAAGACACTGGACAC
>DASXUT010000059.1 GCA_036504675.1 Bacillota bacterium
GATGCCGCCGAGCATCCGTTGCCAGCGGAAGCTGTAGACGACGGGGCCGTAGGAGCTGATCGGGACGATCTCGTTCTCATTGACCACCAGTTTCAGATCGGGCAGCTTGTTCGGAATCAGGCGATCGAGGAGCTCCAGGGCGGTGGCCCTGGCGGCCTCCACTGAGATCGTCGGGAGTTGCGCGCTCGGGGCCGGGGTCGACTTCCAGGTGCTGGCGTTGAGGATCTCGCCGGTGGTCGCGTCGACCTGGGCATTGAAACTGCCGCCCGGCTCCGCAGCCGCGTCCCAATTGAGCGACCAGGCCTGGCGGCCGTCGTACTCGCTGTAGCCCGAGGTGATGTGGCTGAACTCCGTGGGGATGGTGAAGTTGGCTTTGACCAGCTTGATGGCCTGTTCGAGGGTGATGCCGGCGGGCTCGGGCGAAGCCGTCGCCAGGGCCCCGGCGGCGGCGGCGGCCGGCATCAAGCCGGCCAAGAGGAGGACCGCGACGAGCGGGATGCAGAGCGCCTTGAAGAGGGAGCGGGACCGCAGTTTCCGGGTCATCTTCCTCATCCTTTCTACGAACCTGACGCTGATCGACGAGTGGGCGGGGGTGATTCGGCTGTCTCCGCAACAATAGACGAAGGCGACCAGCCAGAAGTTCCCATCGCCACAAGGGCGGCGCTCCGGACGCCTTGCGACCAGCTAAAGGGCTATTTCGTCGGGCCCGCTGGAAGCGTTCGGTCCGGTCCTCGGGCCGCGAAAATACAGAAACGACCGGGCGACCCCGGTTTCTCACCGCGGGTCGTAGCTGACGACCACCCAGATGCCCGTGCTGTCTTGCTTCACCGGCTTGTTAAGGTAGATCTTGGTCCACGGGGAAGCCGGATCGGTGATTTCGAAGATGGCCAAGGCGCCGCCGTTCAAGACCTGCTTGAAAGCGGAAGTTGGGACCCGATGGACCGGGCCACCGCCGCCGGGGATCATCCGTCCCTCGAGGGTCGTCGCGGCCACTTGGGCCGCGTCCAACCGCCACTGGCTGTGCCCGCTGTCGACTTGCTCTTGATAGGACTTGGCCGCGGCCTCATCGAGGCCGGCGACGGCGGTCAGGACGAGGAGGGCGGCGAGGGCGACGATGGCCAATCGGATGGGGATTGAACGGCTTTTCATATCGGGCCTCCACCAGTGAGGCTTTCGCGGGCCACCGAGTACGACGCTCAGGGCCGGCGGACAGTTCCCACCCGGGCGAGGTGAGCATGGGCTTCCCGATAGGCACGAAGTCTGTTCACGAAAGCCGGCGGTAAAGGGGAGGGAAGGCGGCGCCGGTCCATGTTGTCCTCGAGGTCGGCCAGCTTGACCGCGACGGCCAGAGGATCCCCCTCGACCCGGCGGATGAAGTCCATGTAGCGGCCTTTCTCCTCGGGCCGCTTGGTGAGGTGATCGAGGGCCCGGCCGATCTCGGGCTTGAGCCCCATCGCCAGCAGGTCGGCCAAGGATGTCGTGGTATCCTCGACCACATCATGGAGTACCGCGCAGACCATCTCGTCTTGTGCCGTCAAGCGGAGCATCACCCGCAGGGGATGGAGGATATAGGGCTGTCCGAGCTTGTCGCGCTGCCCCCGGTGAGCTAGGGCGGCCAGGCTGATCGCGGTATTGAGGTCGAACGACCCCGCGACCGTGGTTCGGTCCGCGGAATCGGCTCCGCTAGTCGCCATCGCTCACCCCACCCGCGTCCCGTTGGGGACGGGCTTTTCCGGCTGGGCCAGGACGGGGACCCGACCGTCGGCGTAGCCGATGTCGAAAATCATCCCCTCGGAGACCTCGCCGGCCATCGCCCTGGGGGCCACGTTGACCACGAACAGGGCCTGGCGGCCCTCGATCTCCCTGGGGTTCTCCCGCTCGCCTTTCATCCCCGAGAGGATGCGGCGGGTGAAGGCCCCGAAATCCACCGTCAGTCGGAGCAGCTTGCGCGAGCCCGGCACGTCTTCGACGCTGACGATGGTCCCCACGCGGACGTCGATCTTGTCCAGGATGTCCATGGTGATCACCGGCTTGACCTCGGCGGTCATGATTCCCTGCCTCCCCGCGATCGTCGCCCGGGCGAATCTCATCATCCGGTCAAACCCTCGATGAGCTTGACCGGGTTCACGATGATCCCCAGGGCCTAGTCTTTTCCGTCATGGGCCACTCTCGTCGTTTCACCGGTGGCCAGCGCCACCTTCCAGAACCGCCGGGGGGTTACTTTCGGGTCGACCTGGCAGGCCAGGGCATAGAGGCCGGCGATGCTGGCCGTGCAGCGCGAATCCATCGGCACCAGGAGGAACCTATTCCTGAGGGTCTGGTTGACATCAAGGAGGCGGTCGATACCCCGAGCGGTGTAGGCGAAGTCGGTCCAGTGCTCGTTGGCCACGTAGTAAAGGTCCGCCTCGGGGGCGACCCCCAGAGTCTTGCCCACGGCGATGGAGGCCACCGTCGCGATGGGCGAGTTCTCCGGCTCCCTTGTCGTCACCTGCCGCCCGGTTGAAGGGACCTCCATAGGTGCGTGAAGGGGGCCCGACCGGGAGGTAATCGCGGCTATCCGACGAATCCTGGAGGACGGCCTGAATGCGCCGCCTTCCTGGGCCGCGCTCCGGCCGAGAGTGGGGGAAACCTGATGCGTCCGGGCCCGGCGATGACGGCCGGCGAATCGATGGGCGCCGGTGACAGCCGAGCCAGGCTGTCTCGGAACACCTTCATCAACACCTGCCACGGGATGGTCTCGATCACCGCCGTCAACATGGTCCAGCCTTTCCTGGGTATCTACGCCATCAAGGGGGGGGCGTCCAACTTCCTGGTGGCCATGCTTTCGACCGCGCCGGCCTTGGTCAGCCTGCTGGCGATGATCCCCGGGGCCTCGTTCATCGACCGCCGCTCCGATAAGAAGCGGCTGACGGCCCTTTTCTTCCTCGCCAACCGGGCTTTTTACCTGGCCGTGGCCGCCGCGACCCTGGCCCCGGCGGCCTACCGCCCGCTCCTCATCGTCACCGCGGTCGCCCTGATGAACCTCCCGGCCGCCATCTCCAACGTCGCCTGGCAAGCCTTCATCGCCGGGATCATCCCGCCCGACCAGCGACCGTCGGCCTTCGCCCAGCGGAGCCTGTGGGCGAACGTGGTCGGGACGGTCGTCGTCGTCCTTGCGGGCAAGGGCATCGACGTGATCGGCTTCCCCAGGGCCACCAGTTCGCCTTCAGCCTGGCCTTCCTGGTCGGGCTGGCCGAGATCTGGGTCTTCAACCGGTTAAAAGAGGGACCCTGCCTGGGCATGGCCACACCCGCGGGGGTCGCCTCGGGGCCGGCCCGGCTGTCCCTGCGCGACCTGGCCCGGGATCTCCGGGCGGAACCGAGATTCGTCCGCTACACCCTCGCGTCGATGGGCTTCTACCTCGCCTGGTCGGCGGCCTGGCCGGTCTTCAGCCTCTATCAAGTGCATGTGCTCGAGGCCAACAATACCTGGATCAGCCTCCTCAGCCTGGCCAATACCGGAGGTTCCCTGGTTGGTTACGGGTTCTGGGCCCGTTACGCCGAGCGTCATGGGAACCTCAAGACCCTCTTCATCTCCACCTTCGGGCTGTTCGTTGTCCCGGTGGTCTACGCCTTCTCGCACAGCCTTTACACGGTGACCTTCTGGAACCTGGCCACCGGCCTGGTCCTGTCCGGGGTGACCTTGTCCCTCTTCAACTCGCTCCTCGAGATGACCCCCGATCAACGGAAGACGACTTACATCGCCTACTACAACACCGGGATCACCCTCTCGACCGTGGTCGCCCGGTGATCGGGGTC
>DASXUT010000060.1 GCA_036504675.1 Bacillota bacterium
CGAGGACGAGGAAGAGGGCGCGGCCAGGGGTGAGGCTGAGGGCAAGGCTGGGGGCAAGGGTGAGGCAAGGCTGGGGGCAAGGGTGAGGCCAAGGCTGAGGCCGAGGCCAAGGCTCAAGCCCCGACGGATAAGGACTGACCAGCCATGCGGGTAGTCTTCATGGGCACCACCGAGTTTGCTGTGCCGAGTCTGGAGGCCCTGGCCACATCCAGACACGAGTTGGTCATGGTCATCACCCAACCCTGGCGCCGGGGCGGCCGGGGGAGGTCGATGAGGCCATCCCCGGTGCGAGATATGGCGGAAGGCCTCGGGCTACCCGTGGCCGAACCGACCACCGGAGCCGAGGTCTTGCGCCTGGTGAAGGAGGCCGCGGCCGACGTCGGGGCGGTGGCCGCCTACGGGCGGTTGGTCGGCCCGAGGACCATAGCCCAGCCAAAGCACGGTTGTGTAGTTGTCCATGCCTCGCTGCTGCCCCAATTCCGCGGGGCGGCCCCGATCCAGAGGGCGATCATGGCCGGACGGACGGAGACCGGGGTGACCATCATCCAGATGACCCCGGCCTATGACGAGGGTCCAGTCCTGGCTCAGAAGTCGGAGCCGATCGAGCCGGACGACACATACGGTTCATTGCACCACCGCTTGGCGGGGATCGCCGCGGGGATGTTGGTGAAGACAATCGATCGACTGGCTGCCGGCCGGCTAAAACCCCGTCCCCAGGATGACCGCCTGGCGACCATGGCCCCCATTCTGAAGCCCGATGATGAGATCTTGGATTTTCGCCGTCCGGCGGCGGCTCTGGCCGATCAGGTCCGGGCCCTCAACCCCTGGCCGGTGGCCAAGACCAGCCTTGAAGGGCGGGTCCTGAAGGTCTGGCGGGCGGCCGTCGCCGCCGAGGACGCGCCGCTGGAACCCGGGACGGTGGCCGGGGTGGCCCCGGCCGCCGGCGCGACCCCCAACGGGTTGATGGTCGCCTGCGGCGACGGCCGCCAGCGCCTGGCTTTCCTCGAAGTCCAGCCGGGGGGAGGCCGGCCGATGCCGGCCGCCGACTTTGTTCGCGGGCAGCGGGCTCTGGTGGGGTCGGTCCTCGGGTTGTCCGTGACCTGACCTGACCGGGTCGAGCCGAGATTAGACCAGACGGGAACCGGCCGACGGGCGTCCGCAAAGCCAGATGGGCGCCCACAGGCCGGCCAAACGAGGAGGTTTTCCGGAGATGTTCTTTTGGGGAGACCCGACCTTCATCCTGATCATCCCGGCGCTGATCCTGGCCTTCTACGCGCAGGCCAAGGTGTCCAGTGCCTTCAACCGCTACTCGGCGGTCCGGTCGAGCCGAGGGGTCACCGGGGCCGAGGCGGCCAGGGGGATCCTCGACCAGGCCGGCCTCAGAGACGTGACCATCGAGCGGATCGGCGGCCGGTTGGCCGACCACTATGACCCACGCCGCCGAGTCCTACGCCTTTCGGCCGACGTCTATGACCGGGCGTCCCTGGCCGCCCTGGGCGTGGCCGCCCATGAAGCCGGGCACGCCATCCAGCATAACGTCGGTTACGCCCCGATGCGGCTGAGGAACAGCATCCTTCCGGTGGCCCAGATCGGTTCGCAGGGGGCCTGGATCCTTTTCCTCCTGGGCCTGATCATGAACGCCCTGTCCCTGATGGACCTGGGGATCATCCTCTTCGCCGCGGCCGTCGTCTTCCAGTTGGTCACTCTGCCGGTGGAGTACAATGCCAGCAACCGCGCCATCGCCCTACTCCAGTCGGGAGGCTACATCAGCGAGAGCGAGGTCGGGCCGACTCGACAGGTTCTTTCGGCGGCCGGCTTGACCTACCTGGCGGCGACCTTGATGGCCGTCCTGCAGCTGGTCCGCCTCTTGGTCATCCGGTCGTCCCGCGACGATTGACCGGCGCCGCTAGGGTCCGCGCCTTCTGAAGGCTTGCCGTCCGACCTCGGCGGTGGTCCCCCCGGCCCGTGTTCGCGGGGCACGGGGACCCCTCGATGTCGCCCTTTGAGTCAGTACCTCTGGACGAAAACCACGCCGGGGAGGGGACGATCTTGCCGGGCGGACCGCTCAATTCCAGGGAGATCGCGCTCCGCGCGCTGCTGGCCGTCGAGCAACAGGGGCAGGCCGCCCAGGCTGCCCTGGACTCGTTTTGGGCCGGCCCGGCGAGGCCCGACAAGCGCGACCGGGCCCTGGCCACCGAGCTGACTTATGGAACCTTGCGCCGGCGCCAGGCCCTCGATTGGGCCCTGGACAAGGTCTCGAAACGGCCCGTCGTCGACCTCGACCCGAGGGTTCGGGGGATCCTCCGCCTCGGGGCCTATCAGCTGATGTTCATGGACCGGATCCCCGCCCACGCGGCCGTCGACGAGGCGGTCCGGCAGGCCTCGAGGGGCGGGCACAAGGGGATCACCGGCTTCGTCAACGGAGTCCTCCGCCATCTGGCCAGGGGCCTCGGCGATGGGTCGGTCGCCCTGCCCGGGCCGGAGGAGCTCTGGGACTACCTGACGGTGACCGAGTCCCACCCAGACTGGCTCGTTCGGCGCTGGCTGAACGAGCTCGGGGAGAGCGACACGGCGGCCATCTGTCACCTGGACAACCAGCCCGCGCCCACGTGCATCCGGGCTAATCGGCTGAGAAATGACCGTGAGCGTCTGGCCGCGGCCCTCATGGCGGAAGGCGTGACCGTCACCGTGGGTCGGCTGGCTTCCGAGGGGCTGTCCATCGAGGGTTACTCGTCTATTCCGGAACTGGCGGCCTTCCGGGAGGGACACTTCTTCGTCCAGGACGAGGCGGCCATGCTGGTGGCCCCGGTGCTGAATCCGCGACCCGGCGAGACCATCGTCGACGCCTGCAGCGTCCCCGGCGGGAAGGCCACTCACCTGGCCGAACTGGCCGAGAACAAAGCCACCGTGCTGGCCGTCGACATCGCCCGGTCGAAGCTGGGCCTGATCACGGAGAACTGCCGCCGCCTGGGCATCGAGGGAGTGACTCCGGTGGCCGGCGATGCCCGGCGCCTCGGGGAGCTGGTCACCGGGCCGGCCGACGGGGTTCTCGTCGACGCCCCCTGCTCCGGCCTCGGGGTCCTGCGGCGGCGCCCCGAGAGCCGTTGGCGCAAGCGTCCCGAGGATTCAGCCGCCCTGGCCCCGCTGCAGTTGTCTTTGCTCGACGCGGCGGCCCGGGTGATCGTTCCCGGGGGCCGCCTCGTCTACAGCACCTGCACTATTGCCGAGACCGAGAATGCCGACGTGGTCCGGGCCTTCCTGGGGGCCCACCCTGACTTCCGACCGGCCGACCTGCGACCATTCCTACCGGCTATCCTTCGCGACGAGCCCGGGGTGGCCGCCGGCACCCTTCAGTTGTTGCCCTCAAGACACGGCACGGATGGCTTCTTCATCGCTCGCTTCGACCGTGCCGGGCCGCGCGGATGAGCCTCGACCAACCCTTGGGAAGCCGTCCAAAAGCTGTCTTAGAGGAGTAAGCACAGGCGGAGCGAATTATGAAAGATACGTCCGATAACGGAAGAACGAGGTCTTGGGACGGCGGCGCCGAGGACGATCGCTTCGCGGCCGACCGGCAGGCCCTCAGACAGGCCGGCTTTGAACCCCCCATCGAGTTCAAGGGTCTCTTCCTTGAAGAGGCCGAGGCCGTCCTCACGGCCATCGGTGAACCGCGCTATCGGGCTCGGCAGATCCTGGAATGGATCTACCTCCGCGATGCGGCCGATTTCGCGGCCATGTCGAACCTCCCGGCGAGCCTGCGGGCCCGTTTGGCGGCCGTCGGCAGGATCCTCAGACTCGGCCCGGCCGCCACTTCGGCCTCGGGGCGGGACGAAACGGTCAAGTTCCTTTTCCGACTCGCCGACGGCGAGGCCGTCGAGAGTGTCCTGATGCGCTACCGGCAGTGGTCAACCGCCTGCCTTTCGACCCAGGTCGGCTGTCGGATGGGTTGCGCCTTCTGCGCCAGCACCATCGGCGGGCTGGTCCGCCAGCTCTCGGCCGGCGAGATCCTCGACCAGGTCCTGCGGCTCCGAGCCGAGACCGGGGAAACGGTCGGCCGCGTGGTCATCATGGGCACCGGCGAGCCGCTCGACAACTACGAGGCGACGGTCAGGTTCATCCGCCTCATCCACCAGCCCTATTCGCTGGGCCTTGGGTATCGTCACATCACCGTGTCGACGTCCGGCTTGGTACCGGGAATCGAGCGGCTGGCGGCCGAGGGGCTCCCGGTGACCCTGGCCGTTTCGCTGCATGCCCCCAGGGATGAGCTGCGGCGCCAGATCATGCCCGTCGCGCGGCGCTGGGGGTTGGCCGACCTGATCGGAGCCGCCGATCGATACGCCGAGGTCACCGGCCGGCGGGTGACTTACGAATACACGCTCATCGGCGGGTTGAACGACGGCCCTCGCGAAGCCGATGAGTTGGCCCGGCTGTTGGCCGGGCATCTGGCTCACGTCAACCTCATCCCCCTGAACCCCGTGCCAGAGCGTGGCTTCAGCCGGCCCGGACAGGCGGTGGTCCAGGCCTTCCTGGGTCGGCTCGAACGGGCGGGGATCTCGGCGACCATCCGTCGGGAGCTGGGTTCGGACATCAACGCCGCCTGTGGGCAGCTCCGGAGAGACCGGGGAGGCGGGCGACGGAAGGCGGGTATCGATGGTGCAGACGGGCGAGAGGACCGACACCGGGCTGGTCCGCAAGGTCAATGAAGACAGCTACTGCGTGGACCGGCGGGGCCCCTTCGGGCGCTGTCTCCTGGCCGTGGCCGACGGGCTCGGCGGTCAGGCCGCCGGCGAGGTGGCCAGCCGGGTAGCCCTGGAAGTCATGCGCCAGGTCCTGGCTCGGTCGAACGACAGCCACCCGGCCGGCGACAGCACCCCGAATACCGCCCGAGAGGCCCTGGTCAGGGCGGCCCAGGAAGCCAATGACCGGGTCTATCAGATGGCCGCCCACCTGCCAGAGTACCAGGGGATGGGGACGACCCTGACGACGGTCCTCGTCCCGGCCGAGGGCGGCCGGCAGGCCGTCTTCAGTCACGTCGGCGACAGCCGGGCCTACCTGGTCCGCAACGGAGTTGCTCGCCAATTGACCGACGACCATTCCTTCGTCGGTGAACTCGTCAGGAACGGCGACTTGACCGAGGACGAGGCGATGCGCCACCCTCACCGGAACATCCTGACCAAGGCTCTGGGGACCGAGGATTCGGTGCCCGTCGATTCCGGCCTGGTCGACGTCGAGGACGGGGATTGCCTCGTCGTCTGCAGCGACGGCCTATCGAACCTGGTCTCGGCGGACGAAGTGGCGAGCGCCGTGGGCGGGAAGGCCGACCTTCAGGAGGCCGTCGACGGCCTCGTCGAACTGGCCAAGGCCAGGCGAGGGCACGACAACATCACCGTCGTCGCCGCCCGCCTGGCCCCAGAGGAGGCCGGAGCATGAGCCAGAGCACCCGAGGCGAGGGCGCTGAACTCATCGGCCGGGTCCTCGGCCGGCGGTACGAGATCCTGGAGCGGGTCGGCGGCGGCGGGATGGCCATCGTCTACAAGGCCCGGGACGGTATCCTCAACCGGGTCGTGGCGGTCAAAGTCCTGCGGGCCCAGTTCGCCGACGACGAGGACTTCGTCCGTCGCTTTCGCCATGAGGCCCAGGCGGCGGCCAGCCTGTCGCACCAGAACATCGTCTCGATCTACGATGTCGGTGAAGAAGACGGCACATACTTCATCGTGATGGAGTTCGTCGACGGCCAGACCCTGAAAGATCGCATCCGCGAGGCCGGACCCCTCGAAGCCCGGGAGGTCATCTCCGTCGGGATGCAGATCGGGCAGGCCCTCAGTCACGCCCATCAGCATCGGATCGTCCATCGCGACATCAAGCCGCACAACATCATGATCAGCCGCAACGGCCTGGTCAAGGTAACCGACTTCGGGATTGCCCGGGCGGCCACGTCGAACACCCTGACGGCCACCGGCACGATCGTTGGGTCGGTCCACTACTTCTCCCCTGAACAAGCCCGCGGGGGCCTGACCGACGAGAAGTCGGACATCTACTCCCTGGGCATCGTCCTTTACGAGATGCTGACGGCCAAGGTCCCCTTCGAAGGCGAGAGCCCCATCTCGGTCGCCCTGAAGCACGTCCAGGAGATGGTCACCCCGCCCACTACGGTCAATCCGAAGGTACCCCAGGCCCTGGAACGCGTGGTCATGAAGACCCTCCGCAAGACGCAGAGTGAGCGCTACCAGTCGGTGGCCGAGTTCCTCCGCGACCTGCAGAAGGTCGCCCGCGGGGAGGCCATCCCAGACCTGCCACCCGACCTCGCTCCGACCCTGGTCGTCCAGGGGTCGTTGATCCCGTCGGGGGGGGTCGGGAGGCGGGCCGCGACCCGCCTGGGCCAGACCATTCGCTGGGCGGGAGTCGGACTGACGGTAGTCCTTCTCTTCCTGGCTCTCCGCGTCGCCGCCGACTGGTTCAATGTGCCTACGGTGATCGTGCCCAACCTGGGCGGGATGACCGCGGCCGATGGTCAGGCGGCCCTCGCCGATGTCGGCCTGAAGTTGAAGATTATCGGCGAGGAATGGAACAAGAACGTCCCCGCCGGGGCCATCAGCTGGCAAGACCCGTCCACCAACGACACGGTCAGGGAGGGCCGGACGATCCAAGTCCGACTGTCCAAGGGGCCGACGATGGTCAAAGTCCCGGGCCTCGCCGGACGGAGCGTCCGCGAGGCCGAGGTCCAGTTGCAGGGGGCCAACTTGGTTCTCGGGCAGCAATCGACGGATTACGCCGACGACGTCCTCGAGGGTTACGTCATCGCCCAGAGCCCGAGCCCTGAGACCGAGGTCCGGGAGGGCTCGGCGGTCGACATCACGCTCAGTCTCGGACCCCAGCCGGCGGCCTTTCCGCTGCCCGATTACTCCGGGGAGAACTGGCTCAACGTCAGGAAGCGGATGGACCAAGTCAAGCTGGTCCTGGACCAGTTGACCACCCAGACCAGCGAACAGCCGATCGGCTCGGTCCTCCGAACGGTCCCGGTGGCCGGCTCGCCGGTAAGGCGGGGGGACAAGGTCTCCCTGGTCGTCAGCCGCGGGCCGTACACCACGGTCCACAGCTTCTCGCTCAGCTTCGAGGTGCCCACCGACGGTGTGGACCAGCAGCAGATAAGGATCGAACTGACCGACGCCCTCGGGACGAGGGCGGTGTATGACCGCAAGCACCTGGCCGGCGATGCGGTGAAGGTCGACATCAACTGGGTCGGCACGACTGGCACCCTCCGGACTTTCGCCGACGGGACGCTGCTCGGTACGGTCCCCCTCAAGTAGCTCGGCACCACTCCTTGGACCCAGACGAACCCGAGACGGAGGCGGAGGATGCCCACCGGACAGGTCATAACCTCTCACTCCAACGTTTTCGAGGTCCTCTCCGAGGACCAGGTCTACCTTTGCCGGCCGCGCGGCCGGCTTAAGCATGACCGGGCGAGGGTCCTGGCCGGGGACTTCGTCGGCTTCCGCGAGGCTGGCCCGGGGGCCGGCTACA